>WTCF01000157.1 GCA_013138705.1 Deltaproteobacteria bacterium | reverse complement strand
ATGCACGAATCCACCATAAGCAGAGTAACCACAAATAAATATGTCCACACACCACAGGGTATTTTTGAGCTCAAGTTCTTTTTCAGCGCGAGTCTGGGCCGGGATGACGGCTCTGATGTGGCATCTTATAGCGTAAAAGAACAGATTCGTCAGATGATCCAGGCAGAGGATCTAACTCAACCATACAGTGATAAGCAGATTGTGGAAATATTGGCCAAGAATCATATACGTATTGCAAGACGAACTGTGGCAAAGTACAGAGATTTGATGGGTATTCTGCCCTCCAGTCGCCGTAAGCGACCTGCAATAAATTGTAATTTAAAAGAAACTTAGCGATTAGCTAAATCCCCGTTTGGAGGTATTATATGCAAATCAATGTGACATTTAGGCGCCTAGATCCTTCGGATGCACTGCGCGAATACGCTGAAAACAGACTCCAAAAACTCAAGAAATATGCCGATGGTCCCATGGATGTAAATGTCGTTTTGTCAGTGGAGAAATTCAGGCAGACAGCAGAGGTTGTGCTTTCAGGAGATGGCATAAGGGCAGCGGCAAAGGAAGAACAGAATGAAATGCGGGCGGCTATAGATCTGGTATCTGACAAAATCTATAAGCAGTTAAGGCGATATAAAGAAAAAATTCGCAGCAAGAGAGGATCCGGCTCGATGCCCGAGCCGGCCCTTTCAGACATTTCACCGTCTCCTGAAACAGGGAAAGAGGACTTGGGTATAATCACCACAAAAAAAATGGATGCCAAACCCATGGCTGTTGAGGAAGCAGCGGCTCAGTTCCAGTCACTTAATCAAAACTTCATGATGTTCACCAATGCTGAGACCAGCGCAATAAACGTCCTTTACCGGCGTATGGATGGGACCTTGGGGTTAGTCGAACCGTAATGACTGTGAAGATACTCGATTTTCTTTGCAACAGATGTATCATCCCTGATCTTAATACCAAATCCAAAGAAGAGGCACTGGCTGGCCTGGCTAAAAGGGTGGCAGAAATAGAGCCCGCCTTGGACCAGGATGCTGTATTATCTGTCCTCAATGAGCGTGAACAACTGGGCAGTACAGGTATTGGGGGTGGAGTGGCAATTCCACACGGGAAAATCCCCGAACTGGGCCATATGCTCATATTAGTCGGCCGGAGCCCAGGGGGTATCCCTTTTAATGCAATGGATAACCGTCCTGTTCACATAATGTTTCTTTTGCTTGCGCCTGACAACTCGGCAACCCCGTATCTCAAACTATTAGCCCAGGTTTCAAGGGTGTTAAAGACCCAGGAAGTGCACCAGCGAATTATGGAAGCGCCGGATGCACGTTCCATTCAAAAAGTAATAGAAGAAATAGACGATCAGGTCTAAGACCCACAGTGTTTTACACAAAGAACGAGAAGTGACTGACAAATTCCTACAAACCCCGTTTCAAAAAGATGAGCCGGGGGTAATTTCAGCACCTGATGATCCGGTCAAACTGGTCCAAACGGTAGTTATAACCGGCATGTCCGGATCCGGTAAGAGTACTGCACTCAAAGCCTTTGAAGACATGGACTATTACTGTGTGGACAATCTTCCGATAGCCCTCTTGCCGGAGTTTCTCTCACTTACTGAAAATGTTTCCACAATGCCCACCCGTGTAGCCCTTGTGATGGATGTGCGAGAAGAGAGTTTCCTCGATCAATACCAATCTATCTTTACACAGATTAAAGAAGAAGGATTTCACCTCGAAATCCTGTTTCTCGATGCAAAGGATGAAGTATTAGTACAGAGATTCAGCCAAACCCGCCGCCGGCATCCCTTGAAGCCCAGGGGCAATGTCCTTGAAGGAATACATGTTGAGAGGGAACATCTAATGGGGCTAAGGGAATGTGCCGACAAATTATTTGATACCTCAGATTTCAATGTTCATCAGCTAAGGCAGGGTATTGTCAGGCTTTACTCCCCCAGAAAGCGTCTGGATCAACTCGTGATACACATACTGTCATTCGGCTTTAAGTACGGGGTCCCTGCCGATGCCAACCTGGTCCTGGATGTCAGATTTTTGCAAAATCCATACTTCGAGCCGGAGCTGCGCCCTTTAAGCGGCTGTGACCATGAAGTCCGAACCTATGTCTTGGAAAAAAAAGATACCATTGAATTTCTTAAACACGCCGAAGGCCTTTTGAAATTCCTTGTCCCGGAATACAGAAATGAAGGTAAATCTTATCTTGTGATTGCCGTAGGATGCACAGGAGGTCGACACAGGAGTGTTGCCATTGTAGAGCATCTAAAAGAACTATTTACAGGGGCTGATGAGGAGGTTATCGTCACACACAGAGATCTGGAACTGGAGGGATAAATACATGGTAGGTGTGGTTGTGACATCCCACGGCCGTCTTGCTGATGAGCTGTTATTAACGACGGTTTTTATTGTGGGCAAGGCCGAACAGATGGTCGCTCTTTCTATAGATCCGTCAAGGCCTATAGATAAATTACAGTCCGACATCCGCAAGGCTATTAAGGAAGTAGATGCGGGTGACGGTGTACTGATACTTACAGACATGTTCGGTGGAACTCCGGCCAACATGACCCTTGCCTTCCTGGAGGACAACAAGGTCGAGGTCATAACAGGAGTAAATCTTCCTATGTTGATCAAATTGTGCCAGTGCAGGAATAAGGATCAGACCCTGCATGAATTGGCAGACGAAGTAGTAGATTATAGTAGAAAAAGTATCAATCAAGCTACTGCAATCCTGAAGAAGTAACCAATGGTCTTGATCGTCGTTTGGGCCATTCGAACAGACGTTTGAATATCGAATATCGAACAAGGAATTATAAATGTCGAAGGAAATGGTTCTAAATTTTTCATAATTCGAAATTCGTTGTTCGATATTCTGCGGTTTAACATCTTGGCCGGAACAAGAATCAAGGTCCAATCACTATAATTAACCTGAATATTAGCTGCTAGGAGGTTCAGACATGACTATTAAGGTCGGCATCAACGGTTTCGGACGCATTGGAAGGAGCATTTTCAGGGCTTCTAAACAATATAAAGAATTTGAAGCCATTGAAATTGAGGCCATAAATGACCTGACAA
>WTCF01000067.1 GCA_013138705.1 Deltaproteobacteria bacterium | reverse complement strand
GTTGGAGATCCCCTGGCTTGAAGGCCGACCATTGAAAATAGTTTGGAGAGCCTGAATTGGCCCTACCGTCAACCAAAAAATCTTGGTCTAATTATGACGATAAAACGGTTCGTGAAAATCGGTGTTAGAGCATCATTCAGTGAGGTCCTATTCTTAAGTAGATCAAAAATTTGCCTAATTCCTATGCTCGGAAAGTCAGTCTCAAGATCGGGTACAGGCAGGACAGTGACCTGGTATCTATCTTGAAAGTAGAACCATAGTTCTGCCAATTGCTTTTCGTTGAGATTAAATGAGAGAATTCCGCAAAGTTCCAACAGGTTGATAATGGTGGTAAAACCGATTCTCTTTTTTGTTATGTAAGCAAGAAATGCCCGGTTGATCTTGTAATAAAAATCTCTTTTGTATCGGAGATCAATTACGAAGATATTTGTATCGATCAAAACTAAGTCCTGTTTCGCATCCACCCTGTAGCCCCTTGCCAGTCTTTAAATTCAGGCTTTGTCTTTTGTAGAGTTTTCTCGATATCCCTCCAGGCGTCATTGAATGGTCTCAATTCCTCAACGGTCTTCTTCTCTTCAGGGGCGGGTGGAGCTATGACTGCAACCGGTTTCCCCCAGTACGTGACAATTAATCGTTCACCTGATTTGACCTTCTTGATAACCTCTCCAGTTCTTTGCTTCAATTGCTTGGCGGTTATTATATCCATGAGGTTCCTCCCAAGTAATTACTTAGACGCTATAATAAACACTTCAGATCAAAAGGTCAAAAACAAAAATCGCTTATCGGGCTTATGGCTTCAACTTTGCGGAGGGTTTGAGAAAAGATTGCGACCGGCAGGTGGCCTAGGGATTTCTGCAATCACGCAGCCAGCCTAAGCCGCGCCTCCACAATGTTCCAGGGCACTTCCACCTTACCATCTTGCGTACGGCCAACCAGACCGACATGCTCCAGTCGCTTTACATCTGTGTAAACGTTCTTATAGTTGCGCTCCAGCGCCTTCGCCAGTGCACGAATGCTCATTGGCCCATTTGTGCGCAGCATTTTCAGTAACCCCCAGCGTCCTAAGGTTAGAGTTCTAAGCAGTGTCTCAAGGTTTTCGAAGTTCAACCGTTGCTCGGTTTTTACTTTCTCCCCCTGTTCCGCCCTTTTCCATGCATCAATAAAGCCCTTGGCTGTGCTTGCGGAATCACCGACCCCAATATGGATTTCTTTCGCCATTCCTAACCCATCCGCGCCTTTTCAATGTCCGCCAGAAAATCTGCAATCAAAATCTCAACATCTGTAAAACCACAGAGTTCTTCTTGTACCCCGTAGTGCCTGTGGTCCCCCTTGCCGCTTTCATTTTCATAGCGAACCATACAGGTCCCGTCAGCGAGTCCATAATAGAGGCGGTATTTCAAGCTGTGTGGTCTCTCACCGGTTGTTTCCGGAAGTTGCCACAGGACCATCTCGCGAATAGCACCGTCAGCGTAAATAAATTTTTCCCGATAGATCAGTCTTGCTTGCATTTTGACTATGGCATAGAATGCCATATGGCAAAGTGAAAGTCAAAGAATAAAAAAGGTAATATGGGGAAAGGATGATGGTTCCGCCATACTCCGTGCGCTTCAGAGTTCCATGGCACTGCCTGTGGTCTCCACCCCGGCAGAAAGGGTTGATCTTGTTCCGTCAGGCCCTTGCCGAGTCACCCGGGAGAGGGCTGCCGGTAATCCTCTATGCGCCTAAGTCAAATGGAGCCCATGACTTCAGGGAGGTGACCAAGTGGCTCATGAAACGCCTTTGCTCCGCCTCTAACGAGGCCGTCTTACCGTCATAACGCCCTTGCTTAACTGCATGGAATACTCGTAGTGGTTGCCATTTTCCCCAGACCCCCTGCCGTAGTAATACCATTTCGGGAAATTAAAATCGGATGTGATGGACCGGGGCATGAGAAGCACCGCCTGGAGGAATGATTCCAGGTCAGGCACGTCATATATATTGACCTCGAATCCCCACTGGTCCATTTGATCGAAAAATTGTCGCATGTCCGGAGTCAGCCAGCTGATGGAAAAGCGATTGATGCCCCAGTCTGTAAACATGGTAAGTATCTCTTTAGCCTTCCTTGGAGCGCTCAGAATCAAAGGGGCCAGGAAACTGACCGGGCATTGCAACACGGCTGACGGGTGCGCGGCGGCCAGTCGCCGGAAGCCCCTCTCCTGGAGTCGCTCCACGTTGGCATTGAACCACAGATGAGAATCATCAAGGCCGTAAGCGTCAACAACGTCGAGGACTCTATCCACCAGCGTCCCGCCACCCTTCAAATCAAGTTTAACTCCCCTCCCGGTCTTGTGTAAACGAGACAAAAGATAGTCAAGGGTGAGCCTGTCCTCGTCTTCTTGCAGAGGCGTATTTTCTGAAAAGTCATGACGGAGAATCAGATCATTGCTCACTGGGTCCGTACGTATGTCGAACTCTGCCCAGTGTATGTCTGATGCCAGAAATTGACGTAGATTGGCTTTATCATTTACGCCGTGCCAGACAAATTGAATACGCTCCGGCAACGCCTTTTCGGAGATCAGCTCAATGAGGTCGTATGCCTTGCCTCGTATGGTACGCCGCGGCATTTTAGTACGTTTTGACTCAAAAATAGTATCGGCGTGGAGCAGGAGGATCTCTTGCTGCGGGTCTATCTTTGAAACGGCCCTCAAGTTATCAGGTTCGTTGTCCACCATTGCGAAGATGCGATAGCCTTCCTTCTGGAAATGCAGCACTCCCCCGACCTTGGCGTTTTCAACCTCCTCGTCCCAGCCGGCAGGGTTCATGTGCAACAAATCATCGGCGAAATTAACCCGGTAGTCTTTGCCCAATTTGTTAAGGGAGTACAGGGTATCGGCCCGGAGTGCTTCAGGTCGCCCGGTGTTCAAGCCAACGTAAGTACCAGGCTGCATCTGGAACCACCGGATCACTTCAAGAACCCCGCGAAATGCACGGTGGGACTCAAGGATGGCGGTGGAAGTCCACCGTTGTTCCAGATACCACGACAGGATCTCTTCCTGTTTCTCCGGCCGGAGTGGCAACTGGGCCAAAAGACGATCTATGCTATTCTCATGCACGGTAATGTCCGAAATTCTGAGATTTCGAAAGAAGCCGTTCCCGCGATTTCGATCATAGGCCTGCAGGACGTAAAGAATCATACTCCGCATGTCGAGCATAGTCCCGTCTATATCAAATAGAATCATCAACCTGTCCTGCGGATAACGACCTCGGGTCTTTTCATAATATGAAGCAAGTTCTGTCATCCAATTTTTCATCGCTATCATCTCTGCATGTCATTAACCGAGGTGGGCAAGGCCAATCCCAGTTATGAATTATGGGTCTTGATCATCGTTTGGGCCACTAAATCGTCAGGTATCTATTCAAAATCCCCCTTTGGGAAGGGAATATTAAGGGGGATTTTTTTGATTAATGGCCCAAACGATGATCAAAAGTAAATTATGAATGCCGCTTGTTAAGACATTGTTACATTATCGTAAGATTTTCGTGAATTTTACAGATTGATCCAACCGTTTGGAGAGATATCTGGTCGCATTCCTGTGAAGTAATAAAAATCTAACATAAACTTAATGAAGCTGTAACACTGGTGTGATCAACTCGTGTGCTCCATGTTCAAGTTACAAATTTACAAGGACACAACACCGAAATATTGCCCAGCGAGGGGATTGAGTGAGATAGGCTCGACGCGGGTTAGCCAGCAAAACAGTGCGGATA
>WTCF01000112.1 GCA_013138705.1 Deltaproteobacteria bacterium | reverse complement strand
GGGCTGAAGGGAGTCTGAAACCAAACTCAACAAGGGTCTTTTTCCTGGAACGATCCCCTGCGTACATGCCCCTTATCTGGGGAATGCTTATGTGGCTTTCGTCAATGAAGGTTATAAAATCCTTTGGAAAATAGTCTAAAAGTGCAGGAGGCGGCTCTCCCGGAGGACGGCCTGAGAGGTGTCTTGCGTAGTTCTCGATTCCATGGCAATAACCCAGTTCCTGAAGCATCTCAAGGTCCAGGTTGGTCCTCTGTTCAAGGCGCTGGGCCTCAACCAATCTATTCTGAGACTCAAAGAACGGGAGTCTTTCATCCAGCTCTGCCTTGATGCTCAGAATGGCTCTGTCAAGTCTGCCTTCAGATGCCACGTAGTGGCTCGATGGATATATGATGGTTTCTCTCAAAGAAGCTATGGTCTGTCCCTTAAGTGGGTCAATGATGCTTATATTTTCGATTTCGTCTCCAAAGAGCCCGACCCTTACGGCGTGTTTTTCCTCATGGGCAGGGAAAATCTCAACTATGTCTCCCCGAACCCTGAAGGTCCCCCGGTGGAAATCGACATCGTTTCGCTCATACAGCATCGCGACCAGCGAGGCCAGGATTTCTTCTCTGGGACGCTCATCGCCCACCCTCAAGTACAACCGCATCTGCCGGTATTCTTCAGGAGAGCCCAAGCCATAAATACAGGATACGCTTGCGACAATTATCACATCCCTCCTGGTAAGCAGGGAATGTGTGGCTGAATGGCGAAGCCTGTCAATAAAGTCATTGATGGAGGAATCCTTCTGAATGTAGGTGTCTGATTGAGGTATATAGGCCTCCGGCTGGTAGTAATCGTAATAGCTTACAAAATATTCAACTGCGTTTTCCGGAAAAAGGGCCTTGAATTCCCCAAATAGCTGTGCAGCAAGGGTCTTGTTCGGTGCAATTACCAGGGCAGGCCGTTGCGCTTGGGTTATTATGTTGGCTATGGTAAATGTCTTGCCGGATCCGGTGACCCCAAGGAGTGCCTGAAGGCAAAGACCACTTTGAAGACCTTCGGTAAGGACGGCAATGGCTCCTGGCTGGTCTCCGCAGGGAAAGAAGTCTGAGTGTAAGCGAAAAGGCAAATTCATTGTCGCGTCTGCTTGTGGTTTTGTTGCTTCACCGTTAGAATTAAACTGCAAAAAGGTTCCCATATTCAATAAATTCTATAAATCACTATAGGGAGCTGCTTGCAAAACTCAAGAGAAAGACGGAAACGGAGCCGCAGATATGACCACCACCGATTCTCAACCATCACTTGACTTCATTCGCAATATCATCGTGGAGGACTTGAGGATAAACAAGAATGAAGGTCGAGTTGTGACCCGATTTCCACCGGAGCCGAACGGCTATCTCCATATCGGGCATGCCAAGTCTATCTGCCTCAATTTTGGAATTGCTGCGGAAAATAAGGGTGGCGTCTGCCACATGCGTTTCGACGACACAAATCCCGGCAAGGAAGACATTGAATATATTGAGTCGATCAAAGCAGACGTAAAGTGGCTTGGTTTTGACTGGGGCAAACATCTCTACTATGCATCCGACTACTTTGATCAGTTGTACGAATATGCGGTTCAGTTAATAAAAAAGGGGAAGGCCTATGTCTGCAGCCTGAACCCGGAGGAAATCAAGGAATACCGCGGCACATTGACTGAGCCGGGCAAGGACAGCCCGTATCGCTCACGCCCGGTTGAGGAGAACTTGGACCTGTTTGAGCGCATGCGGGCAGGAGAATTTGGGGACGGATCTCACATACTCCGGGCAAAAATAGATATGGAATCTCCGAATTTGAATATGCGGGATCCGGCCATCTACCGTATTAGACGGATGTCACATCACAGGACAGGCGACAAGTGGTGCATTTATCCCATGTATGACTACACCCACTGCCTTTCTGATTCCATCGAAGGGATCACACATTCCATCTGTACTCTGGAATTTGAAGATCATCGCCCCTTGTACGACTGGGTGCTCGACCAATTGGACGTTGAGTGTCATCCTCAGCAGATCGAGTTTGCCCGCCTCAATCTCAGCTACACCATCATGAGCAAGCGAAAGCTCATGAAACTGGTGGAGTCCGGCGCTGTCTCCGGATGGGATGATCCGCGGATGCCTACGATATCCGGTCTGCGGAGACGCGGATACACGCCGGAATCGATCCGGGATTTTTGTGAACGTATCGGAGTAGCCAAAAGGGACAGCACGGTCGATGTGGCGCTGCTCGAACACTGTGTGCGCCAGGATCTGAATCAACGGGCACCACGTGTTATGGGGGTGTTGCGTCCTCTCAGGGTGATCATAGAAAACTACCCGGAAGAGCTGGAGGAAGAGCTGGAGGCCATCAACAACCCTGAAGATCCCGGAATGGGTTCCAGGAAAGTACCTTTTTCACAGGTGCTGTATATTGAACAGGAGGATTTTCGTGAAGATCCGCCGAAAAAATACTTCCGTCTGGCCCCGGGCCGCGAGGTGCGGCTGAGATACGCATATTATATAAAGTGCGCTGGAGTAGTGAAGGATGAACAGACCGGCGAAATAGTGGAATTGCGCTGCACCTATGATCCTGAAACTCGAGGCGGTGGATCTCCGGATGGACGCAAGGTCAAGGCGACACTGCATTGGGTGTCGGCTGCCCACTCACTCCGGGCCGAAGTGCGCCTGTACGATCATCTCTTCCTGAAAGCAAACCCCGACGAAGTAAAGGATGGTGGTGATTTCAGAGCCAATTTGAATCCAAACTCCCTGGAGACCTTGACGTCGTGCCAAGTGGAACCGAGCCTGGCAAACGCGGCACAGGGGAGTCGTTTTCAGTTTGAGAGACAGGGCTATTTCTGCGTGGATACTAAAGACTCTTCTGATAAAGCCTTGGTGTTCAATCGCACGGTGACGTTGCGTGATACCTGGGCCAAGATTGAAAAAGCCATGAAAAACAAACCGCGACAGGCTCAGAAAAAATCAAGTTAAGGATACTGGCAACATGCAATCTCAAAACTACGATAAAACCAAAGACGGCGTACGTGTACGATTTGCCCCGAGCCCCACAGGGTATCTCCATATCGGCGGGGCTCGTACTGCTATATATAACTGGCTCTTTGCAAAAAAACACAAGGGCGTTTTCATATTGAGAATAGAGGACACAGACGTCGAACGTTCCACAACTGATTCCATCCAGGGAATCATAGACGGGCTCAATTGGCTGGGGATCCATTGGGACGAGGGTCCGTATTTCCAGTCGAGATACATTGAGGAGCATAAAAAAGCTGCCGTGCAGTTGGTTGAGTCAGGCCATGCCTACAAGTGTTTCTGCACCAAGGAAGAACTCGATGTAAAGAGGAAGGCCGCTTTGGCAGCCAAACAGTCTGTTCAGTACGACAGGACCTGCAGGAGGCTCACATCAGAGGCCATAGCTGCCAAAGAGGCCCAGGGGCTTCCGTATGTCATTCGCTTCAAGGTGCCTGAACAACAAGGGTCAGTATGTGTCAATGATGCGGTCTATGGGCTGATTGAAAAACAGTACCAGGATATTGAAGACTTTGTCATATTGCGGTCGGACGGCTCTCCGCTCTATCTCCTTTCAAACGCCGTGGACGACATCCGGGATGGAATCACCCATGTGATCCGGGGACAGGACGGCCTTGCCAACACTCCCAGGCAGATCCTTATCTATGAGGCACTTGGGGCAAAACCTCCGGTATTTGCCCATATGCCTCTTACCCTGGATCTTAAGAAGCGCAAGATATCCAAGCGGACCCACGGTGAACTTGTATCAGTGCAGTTTTACAGGGATCACGGATTTCTGCCCTGGGGCCTTGTGAACTACCTTGTGCTTCTCGGCTGGCACACCTCTGATGACCGGGAGATATTCAGCAGGGAGGAGTTGACAGATGCCTTCTCACTCGAGGGTATAGGCCGGGCGAATTCCATATTCAACTACACTCCGGGAGATCCGAAGTTTTTCACAGACCCCAAAGCCCTTTCAATAAATTCTCATTTTCTGAGGACATTGCCCATAGAAAAGATCGCCGAAACTGTGAAAGAGGAATTCGTCACGGAAGGCATCTGGGACCCGGCATATGACGGTGAAAAAAGGCAATGGTTCCTTGCCGCCCTGGATCTTATCAGAAGCCGTTTTCATACCCTTAAGGACTTTGCAGAACTGGGAAGGGCATACTTCTCAGAGGAATTCCCCGTTGACCCCAAGGCCTTTAAGAAAAGAGTGCTCAAATACCCGGACCTAAAAGACTGGCTGCCGCAGCTTGCAGACCGCATGGAGCAGCTCGAGTCCTGGACTCTCGAAACTACCGAAGAAGTTGTAAGGGACTTTGCACAAGGGCTTGAAGTAAAGCCGGGTATTATTATCAATGCCGTTCGTACTGTGGTCACAGGCCAACTGGCGGGTCCGGGCATCTTTGATGTGCTGACGGCCATTGGAAAGGACCGGGTAGTCAAGAGGCTCCGTAGCGTGTCCGAACTGTTCAGAAAACCTTAACCAAAAAGAATATACTTTTTCTTGTGTTCCGGGTAAAAAAACGATAATAAATATATGTGCCGGCTGTAAATGCCGGGCATATGGCACGTCTATCTAACGGCCTGAATACAAATTTGCCGGAAAGCGATTTCTTGTCAGACATCAGGTAACTCCATGCTGTTTAAAACGATTACCAAAGAAAACTTCAAAAGAATGGTCGAGGCCTTGCTGGAGGAAAACGAGGTCATCGGTCCGAAATCAAGGGATCGGGACACGGAAGGGAACAAGATTTACAGGTTTCTGAAGATCAACTCCTTTGAGGAGCTTGAGATGGACTATACCCGGTCCTACTCCTCGCCCAAGAATTATTTCTTGCCTTTTAAGGAAGACCTCGCCACCTATCATTTTAATGACAAAGGCTGGGAGCAGGAAATCCAATATACCACTCACCCGCGGGTAATCATCGGAATGCGGGCTTGCGATATTAATGCCCTGTTAAAACTTGACCAGGTGATGTTGAAAAGTGTCTATCCCAACCCGTATTATTTTGCGCGAAGGCGCAACACCTTTATCATAGGGCTCGACCATGAACCCCTGGAAGACTGTTTCTGCCGGTCAATGAATACAGACACGGTCTTTCATGGTTTTGACCTCTTTCTGACCGACATTGGAGACAGATACTTTGTAGCCATTAATTCCGATACTGCTTACATCATCTTGAACAGATTCGATGCCAGAGAGGTCACAGAGGAAGACCAGAAGCGTTTCAAGACAGTAAAAAAACAGATTGAATCAAAGTTCAAGACCCAGGTTGACATTACGATCTTGCCTGAATTAATGGACCTGGAGTTTGAGTCTGAGGTCTGGAAAAAGTGGGGGGATAAATGCCTGAGCTGTGGAAGCTGCGCTATGGTATGTCCAACCTGTTACTGCTATGGCATAGAAGAGGACACGGATCTGAGTTTTTCCAATGCTACTAAGAGAAAATTTTTATACTCCTGTAACCTACTTGATTTTGCCGCTGTGGCCGGGGGGCATAATTTCCGCCCGGATGCGCATATTCGATTGAAGTATCGATATTATCACCAGTTCAGGGGATTTGTGGAGGCCTTTAATCAATCACTATGTGTGGGATGCAACCGGTGCGGAAAGGCGTGCCTGGCAGGGATCAGCCCCAAGGCAGTGATTGATGATTTGATCAGGACTGAGAAAAATGAATATAAAGATCCCGGAATATGATATAAATCCGGAGCCTTTCATGGAAAGGCCTCCGGATTTTAACAACAAATCTATCCTGATGCAGACAGAAAGGGGCTTCAAGTCCGAAGTCATCAATATTGTCAAGTTAACAGCTCAGGAGAAACTCTTTCAAATAAGGATATTAGACTCTTGCGAAAGAGAAAAACTTACCTTTCTCCCCGGCCAGTTCGTGATGCTGGAGCTGCCGGGATGCGGAGAGGTTCCCATATCCATTTCAAGTTCCCCCTCCAACAGGGAGTTCATCGGACTCTGCATACGAAAGGCCGGCAAGGTTACAGGAATGCTCCACCGTTTAGAGCCAGGGGCGATAGTCGGGATCAGAGGACCCTTTGGAACACATTTCCCAATGCAAAAGATGGTGGGGCGTAATATCCTCTTGATAGCTGGAGGGCTGGGCATCGCCCCGCTTCGTTCTCCCATTTACTGGGTGAACGAATACCGGTCCGCATACAAGGATATTACGATTCTCTATGGTACCAGGGAGCCCGGACAGATCCTGTTCGATTATCAGTTTGAGGAATGGCAAAAAATTTATAACATGAAACTCCTCACAATAATCCAGGAACCCGATGAGCACTGGAAGGGGCGGGTCGGGCTGATCACTGATTTGTTCAAAGAGGTCCGGATTGATCCTGATAACACCTTTGCGATTGTATGCGGACCTCCTGTAATGTTTAAGTTCGTATGCGCATACCTCAGCGATATAGGTATTCCGCGACAGCTGATGTTTGTCTCCCTTGAGCGAAGGATGCATTGCGGTATGGGAAAGTGCTGCCGTTGTAATGTAGGTTCCACATTCACCTGTCTGGATGGACCGGTGTTTGATTACTGGACAGTGATGAATCTCAAGGAAGCCATATAGCTCATCTATGTTAATATAATGAAATACTTAGGGATTACGCTTAAAAGGCCGAAGGTGGGATTCTTTGATTTTACCGGGTGTGAGGGATGCCAGCTCCAGATAGTCAATAAGGAAGAGAACCTGAAGGACCTGTTTGGCCTGGTAGAGGTAGTAAACTTCCGGGAGATCTCTTCTGAGAGGCGTGATGATTATGAAATTGCCTTTATTGACGGGTGCATTACCACTGACAGTGAGGTGGCAAGGCTCAAAAAGATCCGTGAACAGGCAGGAATTCTTGTGGCAATGGGGGCGTGTGCCTGCCTGGGCGGTGTGAACAACCTGAGAAGCCGTTTTCCCCTGCCGGATGTGGTAAAAGAGGTCTATGACGGACACCCTGTAGATACCGGGCCGGTCAGAAAGGTGGCGGAAATAGTCCCTGTGGACATAGAGCTGCCCGGATGTCCCATTTCAAAACCTGAATTCGAGTGGCTGGTGCGCCACCTGGTACTCGGAATAAAGCCACAGCTTCCCAGATACCCTGTCTGCGTTGAATGTAAACAACGGCTCAATTCCTGCGTGCTTGATATGGGAATGATGTGTCTGGGACCTGTTACGCGCGCCGGCTGTAATGCTGTCTGTCCACGGAACCGGCTTGGTTGTTGGGGCTGCCGGGGGCCTTCGGAAGAGGCAAACATTGAATCGCTCATGGAAATACTCAGAGAAAAGGGATTTACAGAAGCACATATTGCAGAACGGATGAACTTTTTCAATGCCTTCAGTGGAATTTTAGACAATGACTGTTAAGACAGTAAAATCCTTAAACATAGATATTAAGCATCTGTGCCGGGTCGAGGGGCACGGGGATATCAGGATCAGGGTCGAAGACGGAAAGCTGGCTGAATGTACCTGGGCCGTAGTAGAGACTCCCAGGTTTTTTGAGGTAATGTTCAAGGGACTTTCCATTGAAATGGTTCCGATCCTTGCGGCCCGGATCTGCGGTATATGTTCCATTTCACATTCCCTGGCAAGCGCCAGGGCCATAGAACGGGCACTGAAGATCCGGATTCCGGAGCCGGCACAGAAGGTACGGCTCCTTGCCATGCATGCCGAGACGCTGCAAAGCCATAGCCTCCACCTCTTTTTCCTGGTGGCACCGGACTTTCTTAATGTGCCCAGCGCGATTCCGCTCATGCAGACGCATCCGGAGGTGGTGGAGACCGCTGCCAAAATCAAGGGATTTGCCAACAAGGCCGCTGATCTTCTGGTAGGCAGGAGCACGCATCCAATAGTCATAAAGATCGGCGGTCTGACACAGATACCACGCAAAATACAGTTAACTGAACTGGCCAAAGACCTGGATGCTACTATCCCTTATCTGTGGAAAGCCCTTGAGTTATTTAAGAAATTCAACCTGCCTGATTTTGTAAGAGAAACTGAATTCGTGTCCCTCAAGGGGGCTGGGGAATATCCATTCATTGGAGGGGATCTTGTTTCAAGCGATGGTGTTTCCAGGAAGGAAGATGAATATCTTGCTATGACAAACGAATATATTGTCGATTTCTCTACTGCAAAAATGACAAGGCTCAGCAGGGAATCTTTTGCAGTTGGTGCATTGGCAAGGTTTAACAACAACTATGATCTGTTGCACCCAAAGGCAAAAGGGGCGGCCGAGGTACTGAATTTAAGACAGGGAGTCCACAATCCATTCTTTTACAATCCGGCACAGCTTGTGGAATGCGTTCACCTTGTGTATGAGTCAAAAGACCTTATCTCAGAGCTAATCGACTCGGACATCTCTGAATTTTCAAGCCCTTACACTGTAAAGGAATGTGAAGGCGTGGGGGCCGTTGAGGCGCCACGAGGGATACTCTATCATTGCTACCGGATCAACAGAGAGGGAAAAATCGAAAGGTCGGATTGCGTGATTCCTACCAATCAGAACAATGCCAACATTTATTATGATCTCAAAAAGCTGGTAGAGGAATCAGTAGCACAGGGAAAGGGCGAGAAAGAGATCGCGAATCTTTCTCAGATGCTTGTCAGGGCCTATGACCCGTGTATTTCCTGCTCAGTGCATTGAGACGACAATCCATCATTCCAAATCTCTTTAAAGGCTTCTGTGGCCTTGATCATCCGAAAGCCGGAATCCTGAAATATGATTCCGCTCAAAATGCTTCAGATGCAAGGCGCGAAATTTCCGAGGAATGAGGCGTACTCAGTGTACGTCGCAATGACGAGGAAATCGAAGCAACGCAGCAGATGGTGTATTTTCAGCGGAATCATACCTCACCTGCCCTGAGCAACTGTATAACCCGTTCCAGGTCCTGGACGGAACGATAGCGTATCTCCAACCTGCCGCCCCTTTTAGTCTGCACTATTTTTACTTTAGAACCAAGCCTGCGAGTCAGGTCTTCGCAAAGATTCCTGATGTCAGGATCTTCCCTTCGCACTCTCGCACCCAGCCTTTTTCCTTTAGCTAATCGACGGGCCATGGCCTCTGCCTGTCGTACGGAAAGCTCTTTTTTGATTATCCGGTCTCTTAACTCCTTCCGGCTTTCAGGATCTTCCAGCATCAAAATGGCCCGGGCATGTCCCATGCTGAGCCGGCCATCAAGCAGGTCGGCTTGAGCATAGTCGGGTAACTGGAGAAGCCTCAGGAAGTTGGCCACAGTGGACCTTTCCCTTCCCACCCTTGAGGCCACCTGGGACTGTGTATGTCCCAGCTCATTAATAAGCCTGCTATAGGCCATAGCCTCTTCCAGGGGATTCAAGTCCTCTCTCTGGATATTCTCAACCAGTGCCAGCTCAAGAAGTTCGTCAGGGCTCACATCCTTTATGACAACAGGGACCGCCTTAAGCCCGGCCTTTTGGGCCGCCCTCCATCGTCTTTCGCCGACTATCAGCTCATAAACACCATCAACTTCCCAGACCACCAAGGGCTGAAGGATACCTTTCTCCTTGATGGACCCGGCAAGGCCCTCAAGGGAATCTTGATCTATATGCTTTCGTGGCTGATCGGGATTTGGCCGTATCTTTTCTATGGGACAGAGGAAAAACCCAGGACTCTCTAAATCATATATGTCTTCTGTAGAAAGA
>WTCF01000088.1 GCA_013138705.1 Deltaproteobacteria bacterium | reverse complement strand
CCTTATTGCCAGCATAGCTTTCACAAATAATTATATCCTGGTAACCAATAATCCAAAACATTTTCAAAGAATAAAGGAATTACAGATAGAAAATTGGATACCATGATGCCTTCTTTGGTCATAAGAGCCGACTTAACAAACCACACTAAATAGCGAAGAAGCATAAATTGTCGGTGCCCCTTGGGCGCGTATTGTCTTTGCCCTGCCATGTCAGCAGGGGAAAATGTCCATGCGGCTCTGTGAGAGATTTCTTTTCTCTCGCCCACTCGCAAGACTCGTTAGAGACACAGAGATCACAGAGAAAGAACCCTTCTTTCCCCACTGCCAAGGAGATGCCTGCCAGTAGGAAACTCTAAGCTTCAGCAGCCGATCCCAAGATTTTTTTGCCCATGGCAATCTCCCGTGTGCCTTGAGTGACCGAAGGGACGGGCGGTGAAACACAAAGGGAGGCATTACGCCTCCCTGCTGATTTTGGCCTTGGGCTGAAATCGGTAAAGTAGATTGTAGTGCAAGCATGGATAATTGCAAGGTACAAATAACAAGATAGATAAGCACATTTTAAATTGCCGATTTCGGCTCAAGGCCGAAAGCGGTAGAGGTACTCTTGCCGAAAGCGGCCTTGAGCTGAAAGCGGTAGAGGTGCTCTGTAGGAAGAGTGAAGCAGACTGCCGAAAGCGGCCTTGGGCCGGAATCGGAAAGTGGCTCAAAGCCGAAAGCGGTAGAGGGTGGTGAAATAAAAAGGGGGCATGACGCCCCCCCTTTTTCGCTTTTATGGCTTAGAAATTAATTGGCAGATACGTTTGTTGGTTCGGCAGGAGGAATATCATCGACCGTCACTTGCAGGGATTCTCCTACAATATTGCCATTTCCATCATTCACCGTGACGGTCGCAGTGTAAATGTGCGGAGGCCCCCCGGCTCCCGCTTCATAAGTATGCACCACCTGGCTGCCGCTTCCATTGGCCGTCCCGTCACCGAAGTTGATTGTATAGGTCAAGGAGTCACCATCCGGATCTGTTGCAGAGACGTTAAAATTGATGGTTTCGCCTGGATTATTCAGGCTGGATGGCACACCAGTAAAACTCTTGTTAACGGTCTTAAGAAAACGCACATATTTGGTGAAAAGCGCACTTCCTCACCGTTTGTGTGTGTTGAAAGCGAACCTTGTTGAGTATTGATAAATTTTCGGTGGGCATGTACTCGTGGTGCGGCCAAAACGCAGGATGTTGGTTAACCAAGACGGAACCGAGAAAAAACCAAGGCAAAAAATATTCAGTCACCAAAATGTGGGAAATGACTTGCAACGTCTACCCGATATGCCCGCAGCATAATTCTTCCATCCGGCTGGATGTTTAGCCAGCCTTCCACCTGGACTGGTGTGTTATTTTCCCACGCCTCAAGAAATTCAAAAAGGGAGACCTCGTCGCTGAGTATTGGGGTCCAGACCGGAATGTGTCTCTGATTCTCCGAGTCTTTCATGATTACCATTGCCAGCTTTTTGTCTGGCTTTTTCTCAAAGCGGACCACTTTGCCTTTTAGTTTAAACCTGGCCATGTTCTCTCCTTACTGTCATTCAAGAGATAGTAGGTATTATTTTTTGGTACTTTTCTTTTTATTACGTTCTTTTGCCTCTTTGAGTCGATAGGACTCGGCCTCGATTTGGATAATCTCAGCCTTGTGTACAAGGCGGTCTATGAGGGCCACCACGCTTGAGGCGTTTGGGAAGACCTGGTTCCATTCAGCAAAGGGTTTGTTGGTGGTCACGATAATGGATTTCTGGCAGTATCTTCGGCTTATGATTTCAAAGAGCAGGTCTGCATGGCGGCTGTCATAGGAGAGATAGCCCAGCTCATCAATCACCAGGAGGCTGGGGCGGCAGTAAAACTTCAAGCGGCGGTTCATGCCTATGGCCCCTTCCTGTGCAGCCAGGTCGTTCAGCATTTCGCTTGTGGTGGTAAACCGCACGGCATGACCTTTTAGAAGGGCCTGATGAGCAATATTCTTGACTATCATTGTCTTGCCCACCCCGTTTGTTCCGATGAGGATAGCGTTGGCCCCTTCGCCTATAAATCTGAAAGAGAACAGTTCCTCTATGAGTTTCCGGTTGATCTTTTTTGGCCAGGACCAGTCGAAGTCGGACATGGGCTTAAAGGGGCCTATATGGGCCCCTGAGATTCGTCTCTCCAGGCTCCGCCGATGCCGTTCGATTTCCTCTATCTCAATCAGTCTTGGAAGCCAGGGCTCTTGGGCAAACTCATCCCAGTTGCTGAGCAAACCATAAAGCCGCAGTTTCCTTGCGCGGTCTTTAAGCTCATCATTCATCACTGTCCTCCTTGCGGATGGAATCGTAACTTTTAAGTGAATGAGGTTTGACTGTGACATTCCGAACTCTGGAATCTTCTGGCAGTTCCACAGCTATGGGAGGGAAAGCCTTCCTTTCGTGAAGTCTGCGGTCCAGGATCTGGCGCACAGCTGCTATATGTGGACTGTCCCTCTCCAGTGCTTCAGCAATACTGAGCTCCAGCTCTTGGCTGCCAAACCGGTCAAGTAGCCGTAGCAGGCCTGCGGTAACGCTTCCCAGGTTGCCGCCTCGTTTAGCAGTCACTGAGAGTAAATCCCGGCTGCTTGGTGCAGCGTGATAGAGACGGTCCATGCCCCGGTGCTTCCTGGCTTGCCTTTTTTGCTGAACCAGTTCTTCGATATGGGCAGGGTCCTCTATCTGCTGTCCCTTGTCGTAACTTCGTTTATGTTCAGCAACGACCTCGTTACCATCAAGCACCCTGACTGTCTTTTCATCAGCCATGACCACAAGGATGCGGCGGGTCAGGCGATAAGGAACAGAATAATCATTAAGGTCAAAGCGCACGTATGGAGTTTTCCCTACTGAGACTTCCTTTTTATCGTCAACTGGAAAGGGATTATCCGGAAGGGCCAGAAGAAAGGCCTTCTCCTGTTCACATGCCTCTTGAACAGTCATTGCTTTGTCCTCAGGGCATCTTCGCTGGCTGGCCGGCCCCTTGCACCAGGCCAGGACCTGTGCATTGAGATCATCTATGTCTGTCCAGTTTCTGGCGGCAAAGAATGCACCTCTTATATAGCGTATAGCCCTTTCCACACGGCCTTTTTCACAGGCCCTGCGTATAGGCACAGGCCTTGGTTCATACCTGTAATGAGCGGCAAAATCCAAAAGGACCGGGTGAAAACGGATGGCATCTCCAACACGTTCCAGCACAGCGCTCTTGAGATTGTCATAGAGCAAGACCCTTGGGACTCCACCCAGGAACTGAAAGGCCTCTACATGTCCCTGAAGAAAGCTGCTCATCCATTGGTTAATGAAGAAACGGACAAATATCTGCCGGGACCAACTCAATACAAGCACAAAGGCGGAAAGCCTTCTTGAGGCCTTTCCGAACTCTATGTTTCCAAAGCTTCCCCAGTCCACCTGGGCCTGCTCTCCAGGAAGGGTCCGCAGGCGAAGATATGCCTCAGCAGGAGTCCTTGGCCGGTGCTTGGCCACTATAGACCTGAAATGATCCGGACCACCGGGATAACCCCGCTCTTTGATCATCTCAAAAAGACGGCTTGCAGCCAACGTGGGATATTCCTCCAGGGTCTCAAGCACAAAGGGCATATATGGATCTACCATGGAAGGCCGTACCGTCCTCTTTACGAATGGAGCATTGGCTTGGGAGAGCACACGCTCCACCGTGTTGTGATGGATGCCCAATTGTTTGGCTATAGTGCCGACTTTCCATTTTTCTGCATGATAGAATCGTAAGATTTTTGCTTCCAACTCTTTCGGAATCATTGCTCCTCCTCTTGGCTACCTCATGCAGCTTTTTTTATTGGTACCCTGGTCCTCAAAAAGTCCAGCCGGGCAAGTGGAGCACAGGGCCTGCCGCAAAAATCACAATAGACAACGTCAGAGTGTTCCCATGATGGCCACCTGTCCTTGGAAGTCCCTATTTTTTGCCTCCTTTGGGATGTTGTATGAGAGGATAGGTCCAAAGGTGATTGCAGTGAACACTGATGCGTCATTTTTCTTATAAGGTAGTTTTGCTGACGGGCAGCATGGTTGATTTTTCCCTGATCGGTCTG
>WTCF01000081.1 GCA_013138705.1 Deltaproteobacteria bacterium | reverse complement strand
GACATGGAAAAGGGCTTTATCAGGGCAGAGGTTGTATCCTACGATGATCTCATGGCCTGCGGCAACCATTCCGCTGCCCAAAAGGCAGGGAAGGTGAGGCTTGAAGGCAAAAATTACCTTGTGCAGGATGGCGATATTGTAGATATACGCTTTAATGTGTAGTGGGGATTGCTGTATTTCGGGCACCAGACAATATGATATTGGCAATGCCATAAAGTTTGTGATAGTTTGCGGAATCTACTTCGCCGGACGGCCTTCATCTCTCCGAGATTAAGGAGGTGATCTTGAACATTGACCAAATATTGAGAATTCCCGATTATAAAGTCATTGAAAAGTTGGGTGAGGGCCCGCAATCCATCGTTTATAAGGCCTTTCGCAAGAAGAATTCTCACCGGCCGCTGTGCCTCAAGATCCTGAAAGGGGTCTTTTCCGATAGCCAAAGAGCGCTTTTCAGGCAGAGAATCGAGCACCTGAAACTCTTACAGGATCCATCCCTGATCACGCCTCTCTCCTTTGAAGTAAAGGGTGGGGTCCGCTTTGTCACCCAGGGCTATTTCGAGGGGATCACTCTAAATGAATGGGTCAAGACACAAACTAAGATTACTCTCGACGACTTTTTCACCATAGCTTGCAAGTTGGCTCAGGCCCTGGAGAAGGTTCATGAAGCAGGGATTGTTCATGGCGGCATAAAACCCCACAACATATTGATTCAACAGGAGACCCTCGACATCCGGCTGATCGATTTTATAACCCCCATTGATGTCAGAGACGTGAGTCATTTCATCTATGACCGCAGTTTTGTTGAGGGGACTTTGGCCTACACGTCTCCTGAACAGACCGGACGTATCAACCACAGAGTCGATTTTTCTACCGACCTCTATTCCCTAGGCATTGTCTTTTATGAATTACTAACCGGCCAGCTTCCTTTCTTTTCTACTGATCCTCTGGAGCTGATTCATTCCCACCTGGCGGAAGAGGCGCCAAACGCCCATGAGTTGAATCCTGAGATCCCTCATATTTTGGGCAAAATTATCAGCAAATTAATGCTAAAACAGCCCGAAAAGCGCTACCAAAGCGGCATCGGGCTTTTCATAGACCTCTCCCGATGTCGGGATGAATATTTGACCACAGGCGCAATCGAAGAATTTCCCTTAGGGAGTCATGACCGTCCCCATCGAGTTATCTTTATCTCTAAAATGGTGGGACGGGATCAAGAGGCAGATGTTATCCTTGAGGAATATAACAAAGCGGCTGAGGGTTCTTTCCGCTGCCTATTGATTTCGGGGCTTCCCGGTATTGGGAAAACCCGCTTGATTCAAGAGCTTCAGAAACCGATTGTTGAGCACAGGGGCTATTTTACTTCAGGGAAATTCGATGTCTATCAAAAGAACATCCCCTACAGCTCGCTTATCCAGGCCCTCAGGAATTTGATGAGGACCTTTTTAACGGAGAGTGATAAAAGGGTCGCTCTCTGGAAAGAAAAGATTACCAAAGTTGTAGGGGAAAATGGCAAGGTGGTCACTGACGTGATACCTGAGCTGGAGATACTGATCGGCCCTCAATTGGAGGTTACTGCGCTTCCTCCCGTGGAATCGAGAAACCGCTTCCATGATCTCTTTGGCCGTTTTTTGACCTGCCTGGCCAGTGAGGAAAACCCCCTCACACTCTTTATAGATGATCTTCAGTGGTGCGATGTCGCCTCCTTTGATTTTATGGCCAACATTTTTGCCAACTACAAGGAACACCCATACCTTTTTCTTTTAGGGGCCTATCGTCATAACGAGGTAGATTCAAGCCATCCCCTGACAAGGCTGATACAAAACATCAAGGAAAACGCCCAACCACTGAAAGAAATCAGGCTGAAGCCCCTTGAACCGGAATACTGCCATGAGATGGTCTCCTATATCCTCGACTCGCCCCTTTCCCAGACCGAGGCCTTAGCCGATTTTATAGTCACACTCGCTGAGGGAAACCCTCTGTTTGTGAGCGAGAGCCTGTCCTATCTCCATAATGAAGATCTGCTCTTTCTGGATGAAAGCCGTTGCTGGCAGTGGGATCTGGATAAGATCAGGGGCTCTGAAATGCCATCCACTGTGGTGGCGCTTTTCGGCTCCAAGGTTCAGAAACTACCCGTTGATGCAATCGAGTTGATGGAATATTGCGCCTGCATGGGAAATCGCTTCACACCCGATGAGATTGCTCTGGTCAAAGAGATTACATTGTTGAACGTGTTTGAAACCTTGAAGCCGGCCTTAAGCCAGGGGCTTCTGACAGAGAGCAAAAATGAATTGCAATTCGTTCACGATCGGGTGCAGGAGGCCGTCCTGAATGCCATAGAACGTGAAAGGCGTCGGCAGATGCATTGGCAGATCGGAAACCATCTCCTTTCCGCTGTCCCCAAAGGGGTAGATCTGGAAAAACTGGATAACCTCTTCACCCTCGCCTCCCACTTCAACTTGGGAAGGGAGAAGACGCCGGACAGAGAGACTGCCTACCAATTATCAGATATCAACTATCATGCGGGCAACAAGGCCCTGGATTCGCTGGCAACAGAAGCAGCCAATGACTATTTTCAACAAGGTCTTGATCTCTTACCGGATGACTGCTGGGAAATAGAATATGACAGGACATTTAAGATATACCAGAAATTGGCAAAGACCGAATTGATGTGCGGAAGATATGAGAGGTCGGAAAAACTCCTCAATCAATTACTTGGTCATGCAAAAACCGACCTGGACAAGGCGGAAGCCCTGGCCGAACAGACCACCTCACTCTCATCCATAGGCAATTTTATAAAGGCAATTGAGACCGCTAACCGCGGGTTGAAATTTTTCGGAAAATCGATCCCGGATGATCCTGAGCTTGCGGAGAAAAAACGAGAGGAGTTGATGAACAAAATCAACTCCAAATATGGTTCCAGGATTTGGGACACTATCCTGAGTATGCCGTTTACCGAGGAAAGGAAGAGTAAGATTGAATTGGTCATCTACAGTGAGCTTATCCCGGACTTATACATGTCCGGTCTGGTACCGCAACTATATCTTTCGGCAGTGCAGTCAACCCAGCACTGCCTGGAAGGCGGCATGGATGAATCGGTGATCTACTCTTTTTCTATCATGGGGCTCTATCTGGGGGAGCAATTTAAATTTGACCAGGTCTTTCGATATGAAGAACTGGCCCTTGATTTGTGTGAGAGGTACCCGAACACCTTTGGGGCCACCAGGGGGATGAACGGGGTTGCCTGGGTTACTATGCATACGCGGAATCATCCTGAAGAGCTGGCCAGACATTGTCTTAAGGGGATCCAGTGCGGGAAGAACTGCGGTGATCTGTATAATGCAGGGCTCTTGTACGGTCCCTTGATGTGGGGCCTTCAGGTGCAGGGGGCCAACCTGTTGACCGTTGAAGAGTATGCCAAAGAATGTCTTCAGTTTTCTCAAAGGTATCATTTATCCTTTTCAGTTGCCCTGGCCGAGGCCATGCAGGCTGCGTGGGTTGAGCCAATGAAAAAAGACTATATACCCATCCCCATGGAGGAAAAGATCAAAAAATGGGAGAGGGAAAACCATGTTTCCGCTACGGGAAGTTATTATGTACACATGGCTTTGACCCACTATTATTTCGGAGAGTATGAAGAGGCTGAACAGTATTTAGATGAAGTCAGGCGGTATTTGAGAGGGCTTACCGACCATCTACTGAAGCGACAGTGGCATGCCTTTCAGGTGCTGAATGCCCTCAGGCTGTATGCAGGGGGAATCATATACAAAAGCAAAGAACAATTACTATCTTTTATTCAGCCGCTCATCAAGAAGATTGAGACCTGGGCTCAATACGGGCCAATGCTTAAGCCTTATCTTGCGCTTATATATGCGGAATTAGAAAGATTTACCGGGGATTTCAGAAAGGCCAGGAGCCTTTACTTTGATGCCATAGCTATTGCCCATGAACAGCGATATACCATGCTGGAGGGCCACCTTAATGAATGCCGGGGGGAACTTCTCAAGGAGGCAGGTGTGGGGACAGCCGGGGTCTACTTCGCCGAAGCCGCACGTTTATATAGAAAGTGCCATGCGGAACGTAAAGAGATCTCTCTGATGGAGAAACACCCGGAGTTCTTTGAGGAAGGAGTCCCTGCTTACATACCAGTCGAAGCAGAACCCGCTCCCTACACCTTTCCCTGTCTGGATGCTGACTACCTTATGAAATCCTCTGTTGCTATTTCAGCAGAGATCAATCCTGATGTCCTGTTGAAAAAAATTATGAACGTGACCATAGAGGCCTCTGGGGCGCAGTGTGGGTATCTTCTGACTGAAGAGAATAGCAGCCTCATTGTCCGCGCTGAAAGTCACATCACAGAAAAAGATGAGGTCCGGACTGTTAAATATAACATTGAAGACGCCACAGATGTATGTAAGGCTGTCATCCGTTATGTGCATCGAACTAAAGAGAGGGTGCTCCTGAACAATGCTTCGGAAGAGGGTGAGTTTAAGGACAATCCCGAGGTTCAGGCCTTGGGGCTTCGGTCGGTCCTTTGTCTCCCATTGATCAAGCGATCTGAGTTGACTGGAATTCTATACCTCGAAAACCGTTTGTCCGATTCGGTTTTTACGTCAGAGAAGGCAAAGATGACCGAACTACTGACTTCGCAGGCCGCCATCTCTCTGGAAAACGCACGCCTGGTAGATGAGATGAGACGAGCAGAAGAGGCCTTACAACAACATCGCGAACATCTGGAACAGACGGTTGAGAAACGCACTCGCCAGCTACGCGAGACGCAACAGGGGTTGATCATAGCGGAAAAGCACGCCGGCGTCGGCCGCTTAGCCGGAGGGGTCGCCCACGAGATCAAGAACCAAATGACCCCTATCCTTACCGAGGCCCAGAGGGTCATTGCACAGATAGAAGCAGGAAGAGAACTTTCATCCCAATACATAATGGACCGCGCACGGACCATTGAAGAGGCAAGTCGCACTGCCAATAAAATTACGCTGGCCCTGCTTGACTATGCGAAGGAAACCAGCCCTGAATTCGCCCGATTTAATATCAAAGACTCCATAAAAAAGATTACGACCCTTCACCATTCCAGCTGCAGGCAGGCAAATTTCCGGATAAACCTGAAAGAGGTTGATGTTAAAGAAATTTATGCCGATAAAAGACAGATAGAGCAGGTCTTGCTCAATATGATCAATAATGCCTGCGAAGCGATTGAGAAAAAAGGCGGCGGCGGTATGATCGCTATCTCCGTCAAGAAGAAAGGTCCCGAAGTTATGATCAGCATCCGGGATAACGGCATTGGGATTGCGGGAGAGGATAAGGCCAAGATATTCGACCCCTTCTTCACTACTACGGCCCCTCGTGGTACGGGTCTGGGCTTGAGTGTCAGTTATGGGATCGTGGAGAGACACGGTGGCCGCATAGATTTTGAGAGCGAACCAGACCTGGGCACCACTTTCAGGATTTATTTGCCTCTTGAAAAGGAAAACAAAGATGCCATCCCCACGTAGGGTCTTGATATGTGATGATGAAAAAAGAATAAGGAAGTCCTTGGGTGGTTTGCTCCGGGACAATGGTTACGAGGTAGCAGTTGCCGAGAACGGTGCAGGATGCTTAGAAATGGCGGCCGCTCAAGACTTTGACCTGGTGATCCTGGATATCATGATGCCGGATATGGACGGAATCGAGGTGTTGCACAGGATAAAAAAGGTGGGCAAAGATACGGAAGTCATCATGATTACCGGCTATGCTGATAAAGAGAAGGCCGTTGCTGCCTTTCGGCTCAGTGCCTATGATTTTATTGAAAAGCCCTTTGAGTCCAAAGAGATACTAAACACGGTCTCACACTGCCTGGGTGCATTAGATCTCAAAAGGGACCTTGAAAAAAAGACCAGGGAGCTGAGGGAGTCAGAGGAAAAATATCGAAGGATGTTCGACGAATCCAAAGATATGATCTACATCACCACACGGGGAGGAAGGTTCGCTGACGTCAACGAGGCCGGGGTTAAGCTCTTGGGATACGATAGCAAGCAAGAAGTTTTAGACATGGAGTCTGCGGAACTCTTGTATCATAATCCGAGTGACAGGAAGCGATTTCAAGAAAGCATCGAACAAGACGGCTTTGTCAAGGATTACCCGGTTGAGTTCAAAAAGAAAGACGGAGCCAAGATCTCTGTCTTGATCACATCCACTACAATAAAAGACAAAAATAGGAACGTGCTTGGTTATGAAGGAATCATCCGGGACGTAACCGAGATTGAGGCGACTCAGAAGAAAACACAAGCCCTGATGAGAAGTATCCAAGAGGCAAAGGAGGAATGGGAGGAGACGTTTGACGCCATTGAAGATGCTATTTTCCTGGTGGACAAGACCTATACCATTCAAAGAGCGAATAAAGGTCTGGCCAAACTGGTGGGAAAAGATCTAAGCGATATTATCGGCCAGAGATGTTATAAACTCCTCCACGGCATGGACCGTGTGCCGGAGTTCTGTCCCCGGCCTCTGGTGGTCAAAAACTGTCATTCTCACAGCGGTGAACTATGGGAGCCTCACCTGAATCGGCATCTGCGGATCTATTATTATCCTATCATTAGCGCCAAGAAGGGGGTTCGAGAGGTTATTCACGTAATAACGGATATTACAGAAAGACAAAAGGCGAGTCAGCAGATTGAATACCTGGCCAGTGTTGTTCGCTACTCCCAGGACGCCATTATCGCTACAGACCTCAATTGTCGGGTTACCAGTTGGAATAAAGCGGCCGAGAGGATCTTTGGCTATAAGGAAAAAGAGGCTGTGGGACGGTTTATGGATATTATCGTTCCAGAGGAACAAAGAAAACAGTGTCATCTCCTTGTTGAAGAAATTAGTACCGGAGGGATCGTTGCAAGCCAAGAGACCAAGAGAAAGACGAAAAATGGCCAGTTTATTGATGCGGACCTGTCATTTTCTCCGATCAAAGACAGCAAGGGAAATACTATCGGCGTCTCTTTCATAGCAAGGGATGTGACCTATCAGCAAGAACTCGAAGCCAAGCTCCTTCAGGCCCAGAAGATGGAATCCGTTGGTACGTTGGCTGGCGGGATAGCCCATGACT
>WTCF01000227.1 GCA_013138705.1 Deltaproteobacteria bacterium | reverse complement strand
ACACTGCGACCGATCCAGTTGCGCTGCATTGTGAGGACCTTTTCCGGCCATCCGGTCAGCCTGTCGCATCCTTCCAGGAGTTCTTGGGTATAGTCAGTGATCTTAAAAAACCACCCATCCAGTTCTTTTTCCACTACCTCTGTATCACACCGCCAGCACTTGCCGTCCTCTACCTGCTCGTTGGCAAGGACTGTCCGGCAACCTTCACACCAGTTGACTTTGGATTTCTGACGATATACGAGTCCTGCTTCAAACATCTGGATAAAGAAGAGCTGTTCCCAGCGATAGTACTCCGGATCACATGTGGCAAATTCTCTTTCCCAGTCATATGACAACCCCAGGCGTTTGAGTTGTTTGCGCATGTAGTCAATATTTTCATAAGTCCATGTGGCAGGATGGGTCCTGTGTTCAATAGCAGCATTCTCAGCAGGCATACCAAAGGCGTCCCACCCCATAGGATGAAGGACGTTGTAGCCTTGCATGCGTTTGTACCGGGCCACTACGTCCCCTATGGTGTAATTCCTGACATGACCCATGTGTATCCGGCCTGAAGGATAGGGAAACATCTCCAGGACATAATAACAGGGCCTGGAGCTATCCTCCCTGGCGGAAAAAAGGCCCTCTTTCACCCATTCGGCCTGATGCCTTTCTTCTATTATTTTAAAATCATATCGTTTGGTCATGATATCTGAGACTATGTCTTTTCTGCCTTCTCTCTGTGCTTTAAGATTGCGTCCAGGATACCGTTTACAAAGGCGCTTGATTCCCCGCCACAAAACTTTTTTGCAAGCTCAAGGGCCTCATTTATGGCTACTTTAGGAGGAATATCAGGGCAGTAACATAACTCAAAGGTCCCTATGCGCAAAATATTCTTGTCTACACTGGCCATTCTGTCCAAACGCCAATGCTCGGCGTTCTTTTTCAGGATAGAATCGATCTCCGCCTTATGGGTAAGCACCCCTTGCAGCCGTGTCTGTCCGAATGCCAAGGCAGGATCATCTTCAGGGATAGCCTTTGAAGCCAGACCAGTGGCATATTCTGTAATGACCTTATCTATGTCTTCAATGGTATTCCAGTCACACTGGTAAAGGATCTGAAGGGCAATCTCTCGCCCTTTACGGCGGACAGACAATTTAGGCATTTAGGCCTTTTAAGAGGTTTGCCATCTCTACAGCCGCAAGGGCAGCGTCCCAACCTTTGTTCCCGGCCTTGGTACCTGCCCGTTCAATGGCCTGCTCGATACTGTCAGTGGTGAGTACTCCAAAGGCAACAGGGCAATCTGCCTGCATTGCAACCTGTGCAATCCCCTTGGAAGTCTCAGCAGCTACATAGTCAAAGTGTGGTGTGGCCCCTCGGATGACGCAACCCAGACATATTACAGCGTCATAGCGACCGCTATTGGCCATGCGCCTGGCAACAAGGGGAATTTCAAAGGCCCCTGGCACCCAGGCTACTTCAACATCATCTTCTATGCATCCATGCCTGACAAGTGCATCTAATGCACCTCCAAGCAGCTTACTGGAAATGAATTCGTTGAATCGCGCAATCACAATACCTAAACGCAATCCCTGGGCCTGTAAGTGACCTTCAAATGTCTTAGGCATGATGTCTCCCTCTTATTTTCCCAATCAAACAATCACTAAATCACCAAATCACCAAATCACTAAATATGTAACAGATGCCCCATCTTCTCTCTCTTGCACTTCAGATAGTCCAGATTCTCCTCATTGGGTGGGATTTCAATAGGGACCCTTTCCACCACTTCCATCCCATAACCCTCAAGCCCCACAATCTTTTTAGGATTGTTTGTCATGAGCCTCATCTTCCTCACCCCAAGATCCCGCAAGATCTGGGCACCGACACCGTAGTCCCTGAGATCCGGTTTAAAACCCAGTTCACGGTTGGCCTCCACGGTATCTCTTCCCTGATCCTGGAGACAGTATGCCCGGAGTTTGTTAAGGAGGCCGATACCCCGGCCTTCCTGTCTCATATAGATAAGGACACCCCGGCCTTCTTTAGCTATCTGATGCATGGCCCTCTGTAACTGCAGACCGCAATCACATCTGAGGGAACCAAGTACGTCTCCTGTCAGACACTCAGAGTGCACACGCACAAGAATTTCCTCGTCTGCTCGGATTTCCTGATCCCCCAGCACCAGGGCAAGATGCTCATTGGGATCGATTATACTGCTATAGATGATAAGCTTCCATTCACCACCAAACCTGGAGGGCAGCCTGGTCTCAACCTCTCGATGTACAAAACTCTCAGTACGCAGACGATAGGCTATGAGGTCTGCTATTGTGACAATCTTGAGATCGTGTTTTTTAGAAAAAACCTCAAGATCAGGCATCCGGGCCATGGTCCCATCGTCCTTCATGATCTCGCATATGACCCCGGAGGGCTTCAGGCCTGCCAGCCTTGCAAGATCCACTGAACCCTCGGTTTGGCCAGCCCTCACAAGGACCCCTCCCTCCCTTGCCTTTAGCGGAAAAATATGGCCTGGCATGGCAATATCCTCCGGACCGGATTCGTCTGCTATGGCAGTCAGGATAGTAGTTGCCCTGTCATGGGCAGAGATACCTGTTGTGACTCCATGTCTAGCCTCTATGGATACTGTAAAGGCCGTGCCGTACATAGACGTATTCTGGGAAGTCATCATAGGGAGCTTCAG
>WTCF01000202.1 GCA_013138705.1 Deltaproteobacteria bacterium | reverse complement strand
CAGCAATGGTATATGCATCAGGATTCAGGCGTTCGCTCATAATGACAGCTGATGATGAGAATTCATCAGACACCTCATCAAAGGGATCATTGGCAAGCACAAGAACATGGCGTGCGGACCGGACGTTCGCTTGCTCAAGGACCTCTTTTTTCGATCCCAGCCCCCTGACGAAAAAGACAGCCTCCTCTGCCATCCAGGCCGGCCGTTCCTCAAGACGGTTTGTCACAATAACGATTACAGACGTCCTGAAACGTGGATCTTGACGAAATTCCTGAACAATCTTACAAACTTTGGCCTCGTTTGGATAACCGATTATCAGCAAATCGACCTTGTCTTTAATCACTGTCAAACCCCTCTTTTTTCTTGTTAAAAAATCAAATGCTTTTGTGGTAATGACCCCGATAGCAGTACCCAAGACACCGATAGAGACAAGCATATAAATTACTGAGGTAATCTTGCCGATTGTTGTTGTGGGTGAAATGTCCCCGTAACCGACAGTCGTTGCGGTTACAAAGCTAAAATAAAGGGAAGAAAAGGGATCAAGGCCCTCTTTGAATATCATGACAGCGTTCAGCAACGTCAGTGCAATGCAAAACAAAATGAGCGCACTGATAATCTCCCTGTTTTCGTATTTAAATTTACTTATTTTCTTGGAGAGGACGATCCAGTAATACATTGGTATCTCTCAGGCCATTGCTTTCATGGGCAAAATCACAGAACCGTTTGTGGACCTGGCTGCAAATAATATGGTATATAATAATTTACTATATCATAAGGAGAATGAGAAAAGGATAGAAAAGTGTGAATTGAGAATTGAGGGATTGAGGGATTTGTGAGGATTTTAAGATTCATATACTTATTCCGAAAGATCTTGGTTGCCTTAGCGATAACAAGTAATTACCCTGAACAAGATGCGGAGAGGCAAAAGAGGAACATCGAACATCGAACGTCCAACAAATTAAAAGAGCAAAGGCATTTTTGGATATTAGACTATGAATGTGGATAAGAATGCCCTGGAAAAACCTTGGGGCGGTAGATTCCTGGAGGCCACTGAAAAAATGCTGGAGGAGTTTTCAGCCTCTGTCCACTATGACTGCAGACTGTATCGCCAGGACATAGCAGGCAGCAAGGTACATGCCCGGATGCTGGCAAGACAGGGGATTATCTCAGATAAAGACGCAGATGCCATAATTAAGGGCCTTGGCGAGATAGAGGAAGAAATCGCTTCCGGAGGCTTTGTATGGAGCCACGAGCTTGAGGATGTACATATGAACATCGAGCAGGCCCTGGTTGAGCGCATCGGAGAGGCCGGGAAAAGGCTCCACACAGCCAGAAGCCGTAATGATCAGGTTGCTACGGACATCAGACTTTACCTGAGAGAAGAAATCGATCGCCTGGATGGACTCCTTTCATTGCTACAGGAAGCGCTTTTGCACCAGGCAAGGGCCCACGAGGACCTGATACTCCCCGGCTACACCCATCTCCAGAGGGCACAGCCGGTTCTCTGGCCACATCACATGCTTGCCTATTTTGAAATGTTCAGGCGTGACAGGGATAGGCTCCAAGACTGCAGAAAGAGGGTAAATATTTGTCCCCTTGGAAGTGCGGCCCTGGCCGGGACCGGCTTCCCGATAGACAGGGAATACGTGGCTGAGGAGCTGGGCTTTCACGGAATTACTGCTAACAGCCTGGACGCTGTAAGCGACCGTGACTTTATTATTGAGTTTCTGGCAACGGCAAGCATTTTAATGGCCCATTTGAGCAGGCTGTCTGAAGAACTGATTCTGTGGACCTCTGAAGAGTTCAGTTTTGTGGATCTGCCTGACAGCTTCTGTACCGGCTCAAGCATTATGCCCCAGAAAAAGAACCCCGATGTACCCGAACTGGTCCGCGGAAAGACCGGCAGGGTCTATGGCCACCTGATGTCTCTTCTTACTATTATCAAAGGCCTTCCCCTTGCCTACAACAGGGACCTTCAGGAAGACAAAGAGGCACTTTTTGACGCGGTTGATACTGTATGCGCCTCAGTGGAGATAATGGCTGCCCTGGTGGCCAAGCTGGTCCCAAGGAAAGAGCATATCTCCCGGATCGTGACACAGGGTTTTCTTACTGCCACTGACCTTGCTGATTACCTTGTGAAAAAAGGTATGCCTTTCAGGCAGGCCCATTCAGTGGTCGGCAAGGCGGTTTCCCAGTGCATTTCCCAGGGCAAAGAGCTTACGGATATGAGTCTTGAAGACCTAAAGGCCTTTTCTTCTCTTATAGACGAGGATATATTTGAGGTGCTGTCAATAGAGGGCTCCGTGGGAACAAGGCGCTGTCCGGGAGGCACAGCACCTGAGCGAGTAGCCGAGGCACTGGCAAAGGCGGAGGACAAAAGATAATTGAGGGATTGAGGAGTTCCTCAATTACAAATAACGCATGAATAATATCGCCCGGATAATTTCTTGGAAAAGGTTAATCATTTTTGCCTTTTGCATTTTACTGGCGTCCTGTGGGCGCAAGGCACCTCCTGTCCCTCCTGGTACCCTCCGGCCCAAGGCTATCAAGGACTTGAGCTATAAGGTTATCCAGGAAGGCATTGAGCTAAAATGGAGTGTTCCTGTAAGAAACAGAGACGGCAGCCCCCTTGTCAGGATCAAGGGCTTTAGGCTGTTGAAGGCAGAGATACCGCTTGAGGAGTATTGTGAGGGGTGCCCGCCGCCTTTTGGGCAGCTTATTGAGGTCCCCTTTGATGCAAAACCGGAAAAAGCAAGGAAGATGGTCTATGAAGACCGAACCGTACGTTCCGGCACGCAATATATATACAAGGTTTGCACTGTAAAGGGCTGGCTGAATGTCAGCGATACGTCAAATCAGGTCTCTCTGGCCTGGCACGTTTTGCCATCTGCGCCTTCAGGATTCATGGTTCAGTTAACCAAAGACGGGATTTATCTCTCCTGGCAGGCGCCCTCAAAATGGACAGATGGCAGGCCTGTGGACAAAGGACTTTTATACAGGATCTACCGGGCCGGAACAGGGACGGATAAATGGAAGATCCTCCATGGTTTAGTGGATTCCACAGGGTATCTCGATCTCTCGGCAAAAAAAAGGGCCCGTTATCAATACAGGGTGGCGGCAGTTCTACCATATCACGGCACTGAGATTGAGGGACTCCATACGCCTGAAACCATGGTGCAGCCGACAGATATTATCCCGCCGGCAGCACCTGTGGGCCTGGTTGCTGTCCGGTCTGCCGATGGAGTTGAACTCTTCTGGCAGGAAGAAACAGAGTCTGATATTTCAGGCTATATTGTATACAGAAAAGGACCGGATGAACTAATAGACAAACTGAACAACAAGCCCTTACCCGTATCCAGGTTTCTGGACCGGACTGTTTTACCCAGCGGACTATATACGTATTGGGTAACTGCAGTGGACAAGGCAGATCCACCAAACCAAAGCCCTTTGTCTGACACTGTAGAGGTAGAGGTTGTTGAAGAAAAACCTTATGGGCAATGAATCACTTCAATTATAAAGACAAAGAACTATACTGCGAGAACATACCGGTAAAGGAGATAGCCGGTAAGGTAAAGACTCCTTTCTATCTGTACAGCTCGGCCACACTGACCCGTCACTTCAATGTCTTTGATAGGGCCTTTTCAGGGCATCCGCACTTGATATGTTTTGCTGTCAAGGCAAACAGCAACCTGGCTGTATTAAATCTCCTGGGGAAATTAGGGGCCGGCGCTGACATTGTCTCAGGAGGGGAGCTTTACCGGGCACTCAAAGCGGGAATCCCGGCAGACAGGGTCGTGTACTCCGGTGTCGGCAAGACCGAAAAGGAGATCCGCGAGGCCGCAAAGGCGGATATCCTCATGTTTAATGTGGAGTCTATGGAAGAGCTGGATGCCATCTCCAGACAGGCACGGCGACTTAAATGCCGTGTCAGGGTCTCTTTCAGGGTAAACCCTGATGTGGATGCAAATACCCATCCATATATTTCAACCGGCCTTAAGAAAAACAAGTTCGGCCTGCCCATGTCCCAGGCCCTAGAGGCTTATAAGGTTGCATCAGACAGAGATGAGCTTGATGTAGTGGGGATAGACTGCCACATAGGCTCTCAGCTAATCCGAGTTGAGCCATTTGTGGACGCAATAGGGAGAATTAAGTCCCTGCTGCAGGAGCTTGAGGGCTTTGGAATAAGACTCAAGTTCATTGATGTGGGTGGCGGCCTTGGCATAAGATACAAGGACGAAACTCCACCTGAGCCTGACGCTTACGCCAGGGCACTCCTGTCTGAGGTCAAGGACCTTCCTCACTGCCTGATTATAGAACCCGGAAGGTCCATTGTCGGCAACGCCGGCATTTTGGTGACAAAGATACTATACACCAAGGATACTGCGGAAAAGCGGTTTTATGTCGTTGATGCCGCCATGAATGACCTTGCCCGTCCCAGTCTTTACGAGGCATACCACGAGATACTGCCTGTAATAGAGACCGACAGGCATTTACATCCAGCAGACGTAGTGGGGCCCATATGTGAGACAGGGGACTTTCTCGCCAGGGAACGGCCCATGCCGGACCTTAATCAAGGTAGTTTGCTCGCGGTCATGAGCGCCGGGGCTTACGGTTTTACCATGTCTTCCAACTATAACTCAAGACCAAGGGTCTCAGAAGTCATGGTAAAGGACGATCACTTCAAGGTAATCAGAAAGCGTGAGACCTATGCAAGCCTTTTGCGGGGAGAAACCGTTTGGTGATTTGGTGATTTATGGAACCCCTTTCTTTTAAAAAAATGCACGGGAGTGGAAATGATTTTATCCTGATAGACAACCGTGAAGGCAAGATAAGGGACTCCCAGGGGCCTGATCTGGCCGCACTTCTATGCAGGCGCAAGTTTGGAGTAGGAGCAGACGGACTCATACTTATTGAGAATTCGCACAAGGCGGATTTCAAATGGCATTTTTTCAATGACGATGGCAGCAAAGCAGAGATGTGCGGAAATGGCGGGCGTTGCGCAGCCCGGTTTGCCTGTGTGACAGGCATTGCTCCTCGGAAACTCAGCTTTGAGACAGAGGCAGGAATCATACACGCAGATGTCAAAGGATCCACTGTAAAACTTCAGCTCCCCCAACCAAAGGACCTCAAGCTGGACGTGCCCGTAAAGATACACAGTGACACTTTTTCTCTTCATTGCTTGAATACCGGCGTACCGCATGCAGTATATTTTACACCGGACCTGGAATCAGTCCCTATATTCGAGTGGGGACGGCTTATAAGGTTTGATCCATGCTTTCAGCCCGCAGGTACTAATGCCGACTTTGTTCAAATATCCGACAGACACAATATCCTGATCCGGACCTATGAGCGGGGGGTGGAGAATGAGACCCTGGCCTGCGGTACCGGGGCAGTAGCCAGTGCCATACTTTCCGCCTGCAAAGACCTGACAGAGAGCCCGGTCAAGGTAAAGACGCAAGGTGGTGAGGTACTGATTGTCTACTTCCACCTGGATGGGCAAGAAGTCCGGGACGTCTTCCTCGAAGGAGAAACCGTTCTGGTCTACTCAGGGGAAATCAATACCACTGCCAAATAGGCCCATCAGTTGGAATGGGCTGTTCCGATGGAATGGGCTGTTCCGACGGAATGGGCTGTTCAGTGCTTGATGTCTGCGGGATGGTGGCGGCAACCTGTTCCTTTTCGGTTTCTGGTGGTTGACATGGAAGGGTTGAGGCAGGGACCGGAAGTGGTTCAGGCGGCATAACCGGAAGTTCTTGAGTATATGATTCTTGGTCTGAAGGCATAGAAATCCGGTCTGGTTTGCCGGAGTCCTTGTCGGATTGCCTGATCAGTAGGTCAGGATGCATCCTTGCTATTATTAGGTCTTCAGCCTGGGCTGTCTCCTCTTGTGACAATTCCTGAGGGGCCTCTTGCTCGTCCTTGGTGTCAGGTTCTGCTGTTACGGATTTTGGATCATTCAGGATGTGGTTTGCTGCCTGGGTTGCAAAACCTTCGATCCTGGGCGGTACTTCGTCAAGAGACGCAGGAGAAAAAACAAGAGAAAATAATGGAGACTCGGAATCTGCCTGCAGCAAGTCCATGTCTATTGTTATGTTTTCCCCTTCTGCGGTTACCTTGCCGGTGACGACATAGTCCACTCCGAGCTTGCCGGCCATGTCTCTTGCATCTAGAGGGGAAATAAACCCCTGTCTCTTGCCGGTTATACGCTGGATCTCAAGGGAATCCATAACGGAGATGCTGTCCAAGGCCAACCTGCTGCTCAAAACCTCTTCGGTGGCAGGGCCAACGTAGGAAAAGGGACCTGCAGAACTGATATCGAATGGAAGCACTGCGATCTTGACTTCACGTTGAGCAGCTTCGAGACTTACAGGACAAAGGGCCAGGGCAATAAACAAGCCCAACCCGGCCATGAATATTTTCTGAATATTGTTTTTCATCATGTTTATTGAGTCCTTTCCGAAAGACATGCACCCGGAATCAGTATCTTATTGAACCAGCTTGCTTATATTCTGTTTTGCGCCTGCGGGACTTGGTGTCATAATATGCTGTTTCTTCATCTTTTCTATCAGGGTGGTCCTGTTCATATTCAGCAACTTGGCAGCTTGGTTTTTGACCCATCCCGTTCGGTCCAGGGCTTGGAGAATTAAGGTTTTTTCAAGGAGTCCCACGGTAGAACTGAGAGAAAGCCCGTCTTCCGGCAGGGTAGCCATAGATGGATCCGCGACTGGAAGTTGTCCGGATGACGCCAGGATACCATTTGGAATATCTTCAAGTGTTATCATGGGGCCGTTGGCAAGTATCACCATGCGCTCTATTATATTTTCGAGTTCCCTCACATTGCCGGGCCAGTCGTAGGCTACCAGGCATTTAATGGCATCCTTTTCTATACCTTCTATGCGTGTCCTCTTACCAGAACAGAATTTCAGAAGGAAATGCTGAATTAATAGGGGAATATCCTCGGGACGTTCCTTTAATGGAGGTATGTGTATAGGGATCACGTTCAAACGATAGTACAAATCATCTCTGAAACTACCTTTATGAAAAGCCTCTTCAAGATCAATATTGGTGGCTGCTATAATCCTGACATCGACATGGATGGTCTTGACTCCGCCAACCCTTTCAAACTGACGTTCCTGCAGGAAACGCAAGAGCTTGACCTGGAGCACCGGGCTCATATCTCCAATCTCATCTAAAAAGATTGTTCCTTTATTGGCAAGCTCAAACCGACCTATCCTGGTGTTTATTGCATGGGTAAAGGCCCCCTTTTCATGGCCAAAGAGTTCGCTTTCCAGGAGTTCCGCGGGTATGGCAGCACAATTAACAGGGATAAATGGCCTGTCCTTACGTTCACTGTTGTAATGTAGTGCATTGGCGATAAGCTCTTTCCCGGTACCTGATTCGCCGGTAATCAGGACCGTGCTGTCTGTTCCGGCAACTTTTTCTACCAGCTCAAAGACCTCCTGCATGGGCTTGCTGGCGCCCACTATGCGATCAAAACCGTGGATGTCTCGCAGTTCCTGCCTGAGTGACCGGTTCTCCCTTTTGAGTTCTCTGACTTCAATGGCCTTATCTACCACAACAATGACCTCTTCCAACTTAACAGGCTTTGTAAGGTAGTCAAAGGCACCTTGACGCATGGCCTCCACAGCCCCATGTATGGTCCCAAAACCGGTAATTATTATACAGATGGTCTCTGGGGAATGTTCTTTAAGAAAGCTCAGGACATCCATTCCATTCTTTCTGGGCATGGCGAGGTCAGTGATCACTACATCAAAAAAATCCTTGCCGAATTTTTCTATTGCTTCTTGCCCGTCACAAGCCATGTCTACGGCAAAGC
>WTCF01000123.1 GCA_013138705.1 Deltaproteobacteria bacterium | reverse complement strand
GATACAATAACGTTTAGGTATTCCCTGCAAGCCGTGGAAATTGAATCCGGGTACGTTTATATCCGTTAATGACTCTGCTTGATCCAAAGCTTCCAAACGTCGTAGGGAACGTGATTGTAAATCATGTCTTACCCGACGGGAACTGCCTCGCTCGAACAGTTCAGCGAGCCCTTTGTGCTTAAAGCTTTTAATCATTTTTTATATTGTATCATTTTTTGTTACAGTGTCAAATTTTTGTTACAGTTGCTTTGCTAAAAATTAAGCGGGATTTGTATAAAAATGGCTACGCTAAAACGGGATATTGACAAAATTTATTCTACAGCTATCATAATTCTTATATAAATCTTACTTGCAAGGATGGGCCGATGCAAACCACAAAATTATCAAGCAAAGGTCAGGTTATTATTCCCAAGCCTTTACGGACCGCCCATCACTGGGAGCCGGGGCAGAAACTCATGGCCATTGATGCAGGCGACGGGATATTGCTCAAGCCTGAAACCCCTTTTCAGGAAACCACGCTTGACGAGGTGGCTTCCTGCCTGAAATATCACGGCAAACCAAAAAGTCTGGAGGATATGGAGAAAGCCATCTAGCAGGGAGCAATGGAGTCTGCCCGTGATTGCGGTTGACACCAATATCATTGTCCGTTTGCTCACCCGCGACGATGAGGCGCAATTTCAAAAGGCCAAAAAAAAATTTCAGCAGCCGCGATGTTTTTATCCCGAACACAGTGCTCATGGAAACAGAGTGGGTTTTGCGATTTGCCTATCGGTTCGATCCAACGGAAATCCGTATGTCATTAACAAGACTCCTGGGTCTGCCAAATGTACATGTCAATAACCCTGATCTTGTTTATCAGGCAATTCAATGGCATGAATCCGGCCTTGATTTCGCCGATGCCCTCCATCTGGCAACCAGCCAGCAACATTCCTCTTTTCTGACCTTTGACAACAAATTTATCCGCAGGGCCAAGGGCCTTTCCAACTGCCGCGTCAAGCGTCCCTGAGCCGGTTAATAGCCAACCTCAACCCACGCCTTTTACGAAATTTCCCGACACGGTCCGCAACTGTGGCAAACAGGGCGGACCTGGCACTTGTCATGTTTGCCCGGTCGTCAGATCTAAAGTGGAAAAAGGATATCCATACCGCCGAGCGAACGTGAGAGAATATGAGAACGACCTAAATATATTGTATAAATTGGCAACGTCCCCTATTACATTCAGAAACAGCGTCCCCTATATCCCTTATTTGATGCCCTGCTTTTCCGAATCGCTCGAAAAAGCAATTTCTTATCACCTCACCTAAGTGTGGTTTTAAGCCCACCTTCCATCACCATGATAAGGATATGCGTGAAGGTTACCGGACTCACCACCCGGTACGGGAGAAAAGAGCATAGACTACAAACGTGAGACCAAACACCAGATACTAGATGTTGATCCTTGTACGGACAACAGTCAACCTCATAAGGGACCTTTAATGGAACTACTATTTGTCAATGAGGCTCAATAACAATGAATATTAATGTTACGGCACATCTGATTTATGGAGCTCACATCGAGAACGGGAGTGAAAAATGAAGCGCATACCTGAATCACAATTTTAGCGAAAGAGCAATGCTAGTCCCACAGGCGAATGTCATGAGCAAGTATCATTTTGCCCGCTGAATTTTTTTGCGAATCAGTGAATATTGGCGAAGATCAGGAAATTTCAGGGGGTTGACATTTGTCAAGCTCTATTGTAATTGAAATACAGTTATAGGATTTAGCCCCATTCACCAAAATAATAGAATAGTCCAATAATGGGTTTAGCGGAAGAGTCCGTGAATCATAAACGGAGATGGAGGCAATCTTGGAATTCTTGATTCCAAAAAAGGCTGTGGGGACGAATGGGCGAAAACCCCAAAATTGTGAACTCGCTATCATTTGTAAAAAGCACCTTATATTATGAAAGGAGAAATTCGGTTATGAAAAAGGTAAGTAGCTCAAAAAGGGTTTTTCTAGGTTTATTTGTATCATTATGGCTATTAGCTGGGTTTAGCGTTGCTTGCTGGGCACAGAATCCTGGTGTCTTGGTTATTGCCCATGGAAGCCCAAGTGAAGCCTGGAATCAACCTGTTAGGGATACAGTGGCGCAGGTAAGTTTAGCCTATCCCGTAGAATTGGCCTTTTTGGAGTTTGTCCCCGATGAAGGGGTTCAGGATGCCGTGGATAGATTAGAAGCTCAAGGTGTAGATGAAATTATTGTTGCCGTTGTTTGCTTTATTTCTTCTCATAGTAGCCATATCGAGGAAATAAAGTATATCCTGGGGCTTCCATACGACACTGAAGTAGTTGATGAAGAAGCATTAGCCGAAGAAGGGCTATTTCCGATTGAAAGTGATGCGGAGTTCATTTTAACCAGTGCGTTGGATGATCATCCTATAATTGCCCACGTCCTCTGCGATAAGGCAAGAGAGTTAAGCACAAATCCCAGTGAAGAGATTGTGGTAATTACCGGTCATGGGGCTGCTGGAGAAAATTTGGCCAAATGGAGTGAGAATATGGAGTCACTGGCTGCCCGCATGAAATGGGAGCTTGGGGTAAAGGATGTAAGGCATTCATATGTATTTCCAAGCAGGGAGCCATACTTAGGGGATGTAGTGAAGGAGGCCGCTTCAGAGGCAGAAGTAATAGTAATTCCCCTGATGATTTCTGAAGGCTTCTTCACCGACATGTATATTCCTATGCAACTTACAGGGCTTTCTTATATGTACAATGGTGAGGCGCTGGCACCGCATCCCGGGTTTGCCAGATGGATAGAACTCAGCGCGCTTAAAGCTTTGGTAGAACTGCCGCCAATCTTGATAGACAGTGAAGAGATAACGCTGGCTAAAGTACGAGAACCCGAGCCCTTATGTTGCTGCAGAGTAGCTACATTCCGGGTATGTCAGGAGGCATTTAATCTCCTTTGGGAAGACGAAATACCGCAAAGTGATGATACTTACTACGTCATATCCTCTCATCCTTCAAACGGTCACAGGGAGGCATTTGATTATATTACCAAGGCGGTAACTAGAGGTGATTATGAGCTAGATATACCAGAAGGGACCAGCACAGCAAAACTGACTATGGAAAATTACACGTATGGGTTTATTAGGAAACCTACTGGTGATGCAACTACACTTCATATGAAACGGGAGGTGTTTCCAGAGAGATTTCTGGAATTCAGAAACTGGATCAGGCCAATGAAAAAAGCAGGTACTGCTACTCCGGCTCAGATAAAGGCATTTATGAGTGCCAAACAGCACTTCATTGATAGGATAATAACAGCAGAAGACCCGTTTTACGAAATTGAGGTAGACGTGGATATTAAGCCTAGTAGTTTCCCTAATTCCATCAACCTTAAGAGTAAAGGCAAGATTCCTGTAGCCGTTCTGAGCGACCCGGGTTTCGATGCGACTGCCATTGACCCAGGTACCGTGGTATTTGCCAATATATGTCCGCTTCCCATTGGAGAATCCCTCGAAGATGTGAACGGCGATGGGCTACTGGACGTAGTGTTCCACTTTGAGACACAGGATGTGAACTTAAAGCTTGACGATACGGAGGGCTGCCTGAGCGGCAAGACACTCAGTGGGGAGAAATTCTGGGGTTGTGATAGCGTCCGCATCATTAAGTAGTGTGTGACCGAAAACCTGAGGAACGAACGATGAAGCAATCCCCTTATTTTCAGGAGATTGCTTCGGTCGTACCTCTCTCGCAATGACAGGAAAACCGTGGAAAGCACGGACATAGGGGACGTGACGGACATAGGGGACGTTGCCAATTTATACAACTTAAGGTATGTATGCTGTATGGTGAAAGTGAATGGGATTCCGGACAGCAGCGATCTGGTTTAAACCTGCCCAAAGATTTGACTAAACTCCGGTTCGTCCCTATCATAAAAATATAGCCCGCAGTCTTTTAAAAGAATCGAAATACTATCTGTATGACACTGGAGCAGTTGAAGGGGACCTTGGCGCAAAACTGGAAAATATTGTTGCCTGTTCGCTTCTACGTGAACTCCACTTTGTTGAAGACACAACAGGCAGTAAGGCGGCGCTTCATTATCTCAGGGACAAAGAAAAACATGAAGTAGATTTTCTCCCTGTTATTGACAACAGACCGGTAAAAATGATTGAAGTAAAAGTGAGTGATGATAAATTTTCTCCATCATTATTACGTTTTCAGAACTTTTTAAAAGATACAGCGCCAGTCCAGATCGTCTATAATTTGAAACGAAAAAAGTCTAAGGGCCTGGCATATATGCAGCCTGTTCATGAATTTTTAAGGGATCTGCGATTGATGGATAAGCACTAACCGGATGCCGGCGGGCTATAAATCCCTGGGCACGGCCATCATACGTTCAACAGCCTTGAGGGCCTTTAAACGAATCGGTTCGGGCACAACAATCACTGGCCCTTCTGTTTGAAGGGCCTGCAACACCTGCTTCAGTCCTGTTTTTTTCATGTCTATGCAGACCATCTCAGGAGAAGCAGCGTAAAATTTCTTCCCTGGGTCTTGCTTCTTCAGCGTATGTAAAAGCCCTATCTCTGTGGCAACAATGAATTCCTTTGCCTTGGATTCTGCTGCAAAGGTCAGCATGCCGCTGGTGCTTCTTACCGCGTCCGCCATGTCCAGCACCTCTGGAGGGCACTCGGGATGGGCCATAAGCAGAGCCTCGGGGTGTGCGGCTTTTGCCTCCTTGACTTGGGCAACTGTGAGATCATCGTGAATTGGACAGTAACCAAGCCAGTAATGGACTTTTTGATCTGTATGTCTCTGTACCCACATTGCCAGATTCTTGTCCGGGGTCATAAGGACCTCAGGGGTCTTTAAGGATTTAACGACCTGCACCGCATTGGCTGAGGTACAGCAGATGTCGCTTTCTGCCTTTACTTCGGCTGTAGAATTCACATATGTGACCACAGGCACGCCCGGATACTTTGCTTTCTCAACCATCAGCTCCGCGGCGTTCAGCATATCCGCCATACCACAGCCTGCCTCTTTTACAGGCAGTATCACTTTTTTATCCGGACAAACAATGGCCGCGGTCTCAGCCATAAAACGGACTCCGCAAAATATTATGATACCGGCTTCGGTCTCTGAGGCCTGGATACTCAGGGCCAGAGAATCCCCAGTAAGGTCCGCAATATCCTGGACCTCCGGCACCTGGTAATTGTGAGCAAGAATGATGGCGTTTTTCTCCTGTGCCAATGCACGGATTTCTCCAGCTAAACTTTCATTGGACATTTTGTTCTCCTGATTATAGGCGTTCAAAGGTTCAAGGGTTCAAGGGTTCAGGGTTCAGGGTTCACCGAAAATCTAAGCCGTTGATTCATGAGTTCTGAATGGAGGCTGAATTTAAAAAAAGATAACCCTGAACGGTTACTCCTGATCTTGGTCATCTGTACGGTAAATTTCCACACCTGGAGGTGGAACAAACCGGAAAAGATCGTTAGAAAGGCCTTTATTAACCTTGACATTGCTGAATACAAGATGTGTCCTGCTACCTAACTGGTCTTCCAGCCACATCTCCTTTACCAGATGGGTATCAGGATCTACGATAATCCATATGGTGCATACCTGCGGTACCGGATTCCTTGGGGTAAGCTTCAGCACCCACCTGGCATCCGGTTGGCCTTCTACTGGATGCTCTACAATAAAATAACGCTTGAGGTCACCTTTTCCAAAAAAAAAGGCCTTGCTTATCTCAGTAGAAAGTAATTGATCCCTGGGAAGCACCATTACCTGGTTGGCTTCCTCCTCATACACATATACCTCTTTCCCACTGGTGACAATAAGCTGCGGTTCCGGTTGACTGTATTCCCAGCGCATCTGGTGCGGACGATTGAAATAGACCTTTCCTTCTGCCTTGAGACCCTCTGAAGAACCGGCAGCAAACGTCTCCTGCTCGAAGTTAGAGGTAATATCAGTGGTGGTTTCGTATTTTTTCTGTAACAGGGACACAAGATCTTTTCCACGATCTGAAAGCCCTACTGCCAGGGACTTCGAAACAAAAGTAAATACCATAACTATAAGTAACAAAAGGTAAAATAAACGCACATTGTGCATAATTAGGCCTCCATTCGGCTACAAAACAATACCTTGTCCGAATATTAAAGTATTTTTTCAGGTTCATCCAGCCTTACATGCTTTCGAAAAAGAAAAGAATTATCACGAAAGCACGAAAGGAATAGAATATACTGGACCAGTTGAATTTCAATCGAGATTCACAGGGAACTTGGTCCGGTTTTTTTGGGCGGTTAATTTTCATGCTCAGGGGTTCGGATTGCGTTTCCATTCACAAAATGTTATCAATTTTACATTATGATAGCCTTTGATTTGCGTTGCGATCAAGATCATACCTTTGAAGCCTGGTTTCAGGATGGGGAGGCGTTTGAGACACAGAAGGAGAGGGGTCTGCTGACTTGTCCTGTCTGTGGCAGTAATAATGTCCAGAAAACCCCCTCTGCAGTTGCAGTATGCACCAGGTCCGTCGGCAAAGACGGCGACACCTCGGAAGCGGCCTTGAATGAGATGCTGAATAAGCTCTACACTGTGGTGAAAAAAAATACAGAAGACGTAGGGACGGCATTTGCGCAAGAGGCCCTCAAGATACATTACGGTGTGACTGAAAACCGTAACATAAGGGGTGTTGCTACACCAGAGGAAGAAAAAACTCTGAAGGAAGAAGGAATTTCCTTTATGAAAATACCAGTACCGGAAAAAACCTCTACAAAGGGTCATTGAAGCAACCATGGATATAACAAAAAAGGTTCTACTCCGTGTAAAACATGGAAGACTGGTGGAAATGGAATACCAGGTCAGGCTATCATCGGGAAAAGTAGTAGATTCCTCTGAAAAGTCAGGGGGACCGGTAACCTTTGTATGCGGAAAGGGTAATTTTCCCAAACCTGTTGAGGAAAATATTGTCGGGCTTGCTCCTGGAGAAAAAAAGTTAATATTTGTCCCTCCAAACTATACTTATGGCCGCTATGATCCTGGGAAGGTGTCACTGGTGGCTGTCGAAAGGGTTACAGGGGAAGTGGAAATAGGCAAGGTAGTCAAGGCCCCTGACGAATTTGGTTTAAGACGACCAGCTCTGATTAAGTCCATCTGGGAAGGCGCCATGATGCTGGACTTTAACCATCCCCTGGCCGGCAAGACCCTGCATTTTGAAGTATTTGTAAAAGATGTCCGCATTACCACAACGCAAAAGGATAATTAACCGCCCACACCACCTTCCCTCCCCATTGATTGGGTGGAGGTAACTTCAAACTATGGAAAAAGCCCTTAAAGAAGCAGGACTCTTTGAAATATACGAAAAGATCCTGTCCGACACTCGCTTAAGTGCTGAAGATGGAGAACTGCTCTTCTCCACTACTCATCTGCCGGCCCTTGGTTATCTGGCCAACCTGAAAAGAGAAAGGCTTAACGGAAACCAGGCCTATTATATCTATAATCAGCACATAAACTATTCTAATATCTGCA
>WTCF01000034.1 GCA_013138705.1 Deltaproteobacteria bacterium | reverse complement strand
ATAAGACTTTCCCCAATCTCTGACTTCAGCATGGTGAGTATGGCCTTTGCAAGACCTTCACTCAGTTTTAGACATATGTTACCCACAAATCCGTCGCACACTATTACGTCTACGTCGCCTTTGAAGATTTCACTGCCTTCCACATTGCCAACAAAGTTCAGATCACTGCCCACAAGGAGATCATATGCCTTTTTTACGAGCTGGTTGCCCTTGGTGTCTTCCTCCCCGATACTTAACAGCCCTACTCTGGGCCGGGAATTATCCAAAAGTTCTCTGGAAAATACTGAGCCCATTATTCCGAACTGTAGCAGATGAACGGGCTTGCAGTCTACGTTTGCCCCCACGTCTATCATGGTCACGGGCTTTTTCAGGGTCGGCATAAGCGTAGCGATGGCCGGCCGAACGCCATTGATTCTGCCAAGGGCAACCATGGCTGTTGCCAGCGTAGCTCCTGAGTTGCCTGCACTGAGCACGGCTCTGGCCTTTCCTTGACGCACAAGTTCAAAAGCAACTCTAATTGAAGAATCCTTTTTCTTTCTCAGAGAATCAGCCGGGGATTCTTCCATATCAACTACTTGAGAGGCCGGATAGATGCTGATGGGCAAATCACCCCCGCCGTGCCGCTGAAGCGTTTCCCTCAGCACATCTTCTATCCCGACCAAAGTGATCTCAACGCCGTGATCTCTGGCTGCGTCGATTGCTCCACTTACTAAGACATCAGGGCCTCGATCACCCCCCATGGCATCTACTGCTACAGACATTTTCTAGTCTAAATCTTTTTTTTCATTGAATACTTTTCCCCTATAGGTACCACACTGGGGACAAATCCTGTGGGGAAGCTTGGGCTCTGTACATTGGGGGCATGTTGAAAGATTCGGTATACGAAGCGCATCATGCGCGCGACGATTACCCCTGCGTGAACGTGAAGTTTTTCTTTGTGGAACTGCCATTTCTTAATACCTCCAAAGACAGATGCTGAAACTGGAAATTCGAAATTCGAAATTCGATAGCGCATCTACATTTTTTTGTTTTTCCCAATTTCTAATTTCAAGTTTCTAATTTTAAATTTCACCGCCAAAATACAAGATCAACAAAGTGTAAACTACTTCTAAAATTTAATGAAGCATACCAGATATTCATTTGGCTGCTTCACGCAGCTTTTTTAACACACTAAATGGGTTATTCAAGTTTTCTGTGCGGCAACGGCATTCCTCTCTATTAAGATCCGCACCGCACCCGGGACAGATGCCTTTGCAGTCCTCCCTGCAGACATGCCGCATAGGAATTTGTAGTAGAATCTGTTCCCTGAATATTTCCCCTATCCGGATTTTAGCCCCATCATACAAGGATACTTCCATATCTTCTTTACCAAGGGCTATTTCTTTTTTCCCCTCTACCGATTGACCAGGGACCAGTATATAGAAAAAAGAGGTGTCTATCTCCTGGTTGTATTCCTCCAGACAACGGTCGCACTTGATGACAATCAGGGCCGCAACCTTACCGTTTAGATGCACATCTCCATCAATACGGTGGAGAAAGACCTCCCCTTTTGCAGTGTCCTGTATTCTGCACTCCTCTGTCTTAGACAAAAGCCCCGGCATATCTTCGAAGATCAGATGCAGACCATCTTCCGGAATGTTCTCTACAGGGACAGTGCTTCTAAAGCCTTTTAGAACTTTGGTCATTAAACGCTAAAGCCAATGGCCTGGTTAATTTCAGATTACTAGAGCTTTTAGCACGAATCCTGCACTATATAGAATGGCTAAGCCTTGTCAAGATAAGTAGAAGGAGGATTCACTATCCTGGCTATAATTATTCCTGCCTCGTAAAGGACATACAGGGGCACCCCCATCATGGCCATATTGAAGATGTCCGGCGTGGGAGTGAGAATGGCAGCCATTATGGCAATTAGTAGAATCGCATAACGTCTATATCTCCCAAAGGTCTCAGGACCACAGATTTTCAATCTGCAAAGCAATGTCATGATCAATGGAATTTCGAAAATCATGCCAAAGCTAATAAGAAAAAGTCCAATAAAATTCACAAACTTACCCACAGCTATTACTGGTCTTAGGTGTTGTGACTGGTAACCCAGGAGGAAATTTATCCCGAACGGAAGGGTTACAAAAAAACAGAAAAGGGTCCCTGCATAAAAGAGTAGAAGCGCGGACAGCATAAATACCAGGGAAAATTTTCTGGAAAAACCAAGCACATCTACCAGCCCCTGCGACATACGCCAGACTATCCACGGCGCCAGAAGAATTAATGCCCCAACGCTTGAGAGCTTGAGCAAGGCCAGCATCGGCTCCAGCACTCCGAAAAAGGCCAGATGCTGCTCAAAATGGGACTGAAGAAAGGCCAGGAAATGAGGAGAAAGCCAGTATAGAATGGCAGTGAGTCCTGCAAAGCAAATCGCGCTTTCCAGTAGAAATCGTCTTAAATATTTAAGCAGGCGCACCAGGGTCTGGGCCGGAGATTCAGGCATAGTTTTTTGCTCTACCTAAATTGAGCGATTAGCCTT
>WTCF01000186.1 GCA_013138705.1 Deltaproteobacteria bacterium | reverse complement strand
AATAATTAGATGAGATAATTCAAAAATAATATTATTTTTATAAAAAAGATAGAAAATAACAATAAAAGGCAGGACAAAAAACAAAAATTCAGCAATTAAAAGATTGTATCGTAATCCTTTTTTCCTGATGCTTAATTTCTCAGTATCAGATGATGCCATTTTGTCTCCTATCGAGAATTAACCCGGATATCGAACTACTACCCTTGTGCCATTATTCTTCGGCAAATCCTGGCATTTACTTTAAGGAATCTGCGTTAAGAGGGGCAGGGGAAATGAACATCGAACGGGGAAAAATGAAAAAACAGAAGTATGACTTCTACAAATTGAGCAAAAGGCGGAGACCATCGATCTTTTAACAGAAATGGGCGTCAGGGGAAACATACGGGCTAATGACGTCTTGGCAAGTCTTAATATGTATTCCCCATTGGATTAGCAGGAATCGTAACCGTTCACGGGCAGGGGGTGTTTCTTGGAACGGCTTAACGGAAGCCCCCATATTTTCTTGGCTTTTGCCTTGGGGGAGACCGCATCGCCGGAGCGCAGCATAGGCGAATGCGGAGGGGGTAAAATATCCCCCGGGGCAAAAGCCTTAGAAAATATGGGGCTGAAGTGTGAAAGTGAAAAGAAATGCCTCCTGCCCGTGAACGGTTACCAGAAATCAAATGTGGCAGGCCCCGCATTTATCACATATTTCGGGAATACAAAAAGCAGTTTGCTTGGCCCTTGATGCCCTGTTCCACTCTTTCCACAAATATTCTCTGCGCACTCTGTGGTCTACGACCTCCCAAGGGAAATTCGTGTCCCTATTCAGGGTTTTGTAATACATATCGACTGAGAGGCCAGCCTCTTTCATGGCCTTGCTCAAGGTGACCCCTCTGAGCGCCACTGCCTCCAGAACAGGTGCAAGCCTCCTGTCCCCTCTGCTCAATATTGTCTGAAAAGTGGCCTCACGCACAGAGTCCAGTTGCAACTTCACATTGGGCAGACGACGCAGACCTTTTTCCAGTATTCGCCTTCTACGTTCAAGTACTGACTTTTTTACAGCCCCGGCCCACTGCATTGGAGTCCATGCCTTTGGCACAAAAGTACTGACTGACACTGTTATAGAGCCCAGATGACCCCTTGATCGGCCAGCCGGTCTGACGGTGCTACGGATTTTATCAACCAGATCCACGATACAGTGGACGTCTTCGTCGGTCTCAAAGGGCAAGCCCAGCATGAAGTAGAGTTTCAAGTTCGGAATTCCGCCTGATACAAGTGTCTCTGCCGCCTCCAGGATTACATCTTCATTAAGATTCTTGTTGATGACCTGCCTCAGCCGTTGAGACCCTGCCTCCGGTGCAATAGTTGCCAACTTGGCATCCGAGGCCTTGAGGAGACGGACAATGTCCTGAGTAATATCATCGGCCCTGAGGGATGAAAAGGCGAGCTTCAGTCCTTCATCCAGAAGCCTTCTGCAGAGTTGTTCAATCTCCTCCCTCCCAAGAAACTCAAGGCCGACCAGCCCCACCCGGTCTGTATCCTTACGTTCTTGAAGTGCTGCATTAAGACAATCAAGGGGCCATTGTCTTGGAGGTCGATACACAAATCCCGCAGCACAGAACCTGCAACCCCTCCCACATCCCCTGGCAAGTTCTATTAAAAACATATTGGAAAAAACAGAATCCGGGCTGAGGATACTGGTGTGCGGAACCAGCGGAGTTTGAATTTGGGAATTTGGAAAAAAGATGGCTGGAACAACAGGGGGAAAAAAGCCTTGCTCATACTCCCACTCGACCAGATCTCCTGAGGCATTATAAAGAGGCCGGCAAAATCTTGGGACATAGACCCCGGGGACATTGTCTGAAAGCCGTTTTAATCGTTCAGTTCTTGAAAGGCCCTGGTCAGTGAGTTCAGGCAGACATGAGACAAATGCCCCTGAAATGGCCTCGAAATCGCCAAGAAGAAAGGCATCCACAAAAGGGGCTATGGGTTCAGGATTGATCTGGGTGGCAATCCCTCCTGCCAGCACGATTGGTTCCTGATCCAGACGATCTTCAGACCTGAGAGACAGCCCTGCTGCTTCCAGGGCCTTTACCATGTTTTGATAATTGGACTCAAAGCTTACCGAGAAGAGTATGAGATCAAAGTCCTTCAGAGGTCTGGAAGATTCTTCCGAAAGCCAGGGAGAATTGAGTGATTTGGTGATTGAAGAAATTTGGTGATTTGGCACAAAAAATCTCTCAGCCACCACCCGGTCTTCGGCATTAAGCCTGGCATAGACCGACTGGAGGCCGAGATTGGACATGCCTACAGAATAGGCATCAGGGAAGATCAGGGCAATGGATATACGACCGGCCCACTTCTTCCGAATAGCACCTTTCTCATTCCTCGGATTCCTGCTCCATTTTGGCGAGGTCTTCAAATCGTAGATCTATTCCCAGTATACCGACAATCTCATCTTCATCATTGCGGATCGGGCCTGATACTGTAATACAGAGGGCATCTGTGATCCTGGATGTATAAAATTCACTGACATGGATCTCGCCATCCTTTATGGGCTCAATAAACCAGGGACGGGCGGAAAAATCGCTATCCAACTGGTAGTTTGCATATTTAGCCCTATCTTCCAGATGAGTGAAGTTCTGGGTGATCTTGCGTCCGTCTGCATTCACCACGTAAAGAAACTGAATAAAAGGATTATCGTCAAGGATTTGGATAAAAATGGGCTTTGCAAGTTCAGGATCCATGGATTGTATCTCTTTACGATCTATCAGGTCCTCCACCAGGTGGAAGGCCAGTTCATGGGCCTTGAGCTTAAGCTTGTCAAACTCGGAAATAAAGAGCTCGGGCAGGTACTTTCTGGCAAGGATATTCATCTCTTCATTTGACATGGAGGTAACCCTACCCTGCTCATACTCTCTCATAACCTGCTTGTATATCCGCACAACTCCCGGATGACGTTTATCGATCCTTTGTTCACCATCCAGTTCCCGGTGTGCATTTATCCAGTGTGCGATGCCTGCCGTACCGGACTTGTCGGAAATAATGACAGCTACCGGCCTGCCGAGGATCTTGCCCGTGTCGAATATATTGTAAATTTCCTCGTTCTTGAGCAGACCGTCTGCATGTATGCCCGCACTGGTGGCGTTGAAATTCTCGCCAACCAGGGGATAGTTCTTGGGAATATGTACCTCGAGTTCCCTCTCAAAATATCTGCCCATCTCTGTAATGGCCTTTGTGTCTATACCATCATCGGTTCCTCTCAGGGCAATGCGTTCTATTAATACCGCCTCTATTGGAGTATTGCCTGTACGCTCGCCGAACCCCAGCAGAGTACCGTTTACAGCACCACACCCATAGAGCCATGCCGTAGTGGCGTTAATCACTGTCTTGTGAAAGTCGTTGTGGCCATGCCACTCAAGGAGTTCTCCCGGCACTCCGGCGTCATCTATCATTGCCCTTACCAGCTTCGGAACACTCCTTGGAAGAGCCGCACCAGGGTATGTAACGCCATAACCAAGGGTATCACACAGCCTGATCTTTATATCTACCCCACTCTCTTTTCTCAACTTCATAAGCTCTATTGCAAAAGGCACGCAAAAGCCATATAAGTCTGCCCTGGTAATGTCCTCAAAATGGCAACGGGGAATTATTCCCAGATCCAGGGCCTCCTTAACTATGGCCAGGTAGGCCTCCATGGCCTGGGCCCTGGTCCTTTTTAGCTTCAGATATATATGATAATCAGAGGCAGAGGTAAGGATACCAGTCTCCCTTAAGCCCATTTCCTTTACGAGCTTCAGGTCTTCGGCCTTTGCCCTTATCCACCCTGTAATCTGGGGAAAGTCATATCCCTTCTCCCTGCATTTTTCCACGGCTTCCTTGTCCTTGGAGGTGTACAGAAAAAATTCAGATTGACGGATTATCCCCTTTGGGCCTCCCATACGGTGCATTAAATCGAAAATCTCGCTAATCTGTTTCACGCTGTATGGGGGTCGTGCCTGCTGGCCATCTCTGAAGGTAGTATCAGTTATGAGCATGTCTACACATGGAGACGGCATCATATGCTTGTGGTCAAAATCAATCTTACAGACATCACTATATGGATAGATATCTCTCATGAGATCAGCCTGGGAGACATCCTGAAGACTGAAATTCCAGTATTCACCACCTTGGCGATCCAATAATCTGCGTCCAGGATTCCACTTTGCCATAAAAACTCCTTACTTAATCATAATGCTGAATTATATGTTTTAAACATTGAATGAAAGGTACTATTTTGTTTATTATTCCTCAATTCCCAACCCGGATAAACCGGCCATATACTTATAAAATTGACCGCGCTGAAAGCGCATACCACAACTTTAGGCACTTTAGCTCACTTTAGGCACTTTTCTTCCAGCCAGGTTTTAAATAAAGCTCAGCCAACTGAGCCATACTTACATTTGCAGGGGCATGAGTCAAGAGACACTGGGCCTTATGGGTCTTTGGAAAGGCCATGACATCCCTTATGGTATCTTTTCCTGCCATAAGCATTACCAGACGGTCCAGGCCAAAAGCAATACCTCCGTGAGGCGGGGCCCCATATTCCAGGGCCTCAAGAAGGAAGCCAAATTTGTCCCGGGCCTCTTCTTCGGAGATTGATAAAGCTCTGAAGACGGCTTCCTGAACAGAAGTCTGATGAATACGAATACTGCCTCCACCTATCTCAACTCCATTAAGAACCAGGTCATAGGCCCTGGATCTTACGTTCGCAGGGTCGCTGGATAACAATTCCATGTCCTCGGTCCTTGGGGAAGTAAATGGATGGTGCAGAGCCACAAACCTTCCCTCATCTTCATCATATTCTAACAGAGGGAACTCAGTAATCCATATAAAATTAAATTTTCCTTCAGGAATAAGATTCCGGCGCTTGGCAAGCTCCATCCTGAGCTCTCCCAAGACCCTGTATGCCGTGGCCTTTTGATCCGCCCCGAAGAACATTATATCTTCAGGAGTCGCATCTAACCGCTGGGCAATTGCCCTTTTTTCTTCCTCAGAAAAGAATTTTGCTATGGGTGACTGCCAGGAGCCGTCTTCCTTTATTTTTACCCAGGCAAGCCCCTTGGCCCCAAGGCCTATTGCAAACTCAGTAAGATCATCCAGGTCCTTCCTGGAAAGATCACCCATGCCTTTTGCATTTATGGCCTTTACCACACCGCCGGCAGAAACCACCTCCTGAAAGACCTTTAGCCCGCATCCGGCAGCAATGTCCGATATATCGCAGAGCTCCAGGCCGAAGCGCATATCCGGACGGTCGGTCCCGAAACGATCCATTGCCTCCTGAAAGGTCAGCTTTTGAAACGGTGTCTTGACATCCTTGCCCAGGGCCTCCTTAAACAGGAAGCACATCAGACCCTCTATCAGGTCAATAATGTCGTCTTCATCAATAAAGGACATCTCCATATCCAGTTGTGTAAACTCGGGCTGACGATCAGCCCTCAGGTCCTCATCCCTGAAACACTTGACTATCTGGTAATAACGCTCAAGACCGGAGATCATAAGGATTTGTTTATAGAGCTGGGGAGACTGTGGCAGGGCATAAAAGCGACCAGGGTTAACCCTGCTGGGCACGAGGTAGTCCCTGGCACCCTCAGGGGTACTCCTTGTCAGCATAGGGGTTTCGATCTCGAGAAAGTCCCTGCTATTCAAATAGGCTCTCATGGCCTGACAGACCCTGTGCCGCAGACTTATGCTCTCAACCATGTGGGGTCTTCTAAGGTCCAGATATCGATATGTCAGCCTCAGGTTCTCAGATATTTCTCCTTCCTCATCAAGGGAAAATGCAGGGGTCTTGGAGGTGTTCAGAATGCGCAGATCACGGCATGCGACTTCTATCATGCCGGTCTTTATCTTTGGATTCGCCATGCCCTCGGGTCTTCTGCGGACCATGCCTTTAACTGCAATAACATACTCACTCCTGAGACTGTGTGCCTTTTGATGTGAATCAGCGTGTACCTCAGGTGCAAATACCACCTGGGTGATACCTTTGCGATCGCGAAGGTCTATAAAAATAAGCCCCCCGTGATCCCGCCGTCTGAGCACCCATCCCATCAAAACCACGTCCTGGTCCAGGACCGTCTCTGTAAGACTATAACAATCATGGGTACGCTTCAGCCCATCCATTAAATCCATTCAATTTACCTCATCTTCGACTAGAATATCCACCAACCCGTAACTCGTAACCAGCAACCAGTAACCTACCTAACCAGACTCTCCACTGCTAAAATCACATCATCAACAGGTACCTCGTGCTGATCGCGGGTCATCATATCTCTGAGCACCACCTGTTTTTTATCAAGCTCGTCTTCTCCCACTATGAGCACATAACAGGCCCCTGCCCTACCGGCCTGCTTCATCTGGGCCTTAAGGCCCTTTTCCTCGTATGACATCTGCACAGCCAGCCCTTGACGGCGCCAGTGCTTTATCCAGGGCATGACCTCTTTTCCGGCCTTGGGACCCAGAGCTGCTATAAACAGATCAATAGATGGTCCCTTCTTATCCTTTTCAACGAGCAGCAACAACCGGTCAACCCCGATTGCCATCCCGACTCCAGGAAGATCAGGTCCGCCCAGGGCCTTTAAAAGGCCGTCATATCTGCCTCCTGCAGCCACTGTGCTCTGGGCACCCAGATCAGGAGAGACTATCTCAAAGGTGGTCATTACATAGTAATCAAGCCCCCTTACCAGGTAAGGATTTATGACAAATGGTATATCCAAGGTCTTAAGAAAGGCCAAGACCTTCTCCAGGTGGTCCGCACATTCAGTACATAAATATTCCCTGTTCAGGGGTGCCTTGGCCATAATTTTCCTGCAGGCTTCGTTCTTACAATCAAAGACCCTTAGAGGATTTATCTTGCTCCTTCTTTGGCAGTCAGGACAGAGATCCTGAAATACACCCTCAAGATATACCTTCAGATCATCCCTATACATGGGCCTGCATGCAGGGCAACCCAGGGAATTGATTTCCAGACGCAGGTCCTTGAGTCCAAGCTGCTCCAGAATGTCCCATGCCATCCAGATGACCTCAGTATCTGAAAAAGGGGCCTTTGTTCCCATCACTTCCACATTTATCTGATGAAATTGACGGAGCCTGCCTTTTTGGGGGCGTTCATGCCTGAACATGGGCCCTGTTGTAAACAGCTTCAGCACCGGAGACTGGGCAAAAAGCTTATGCTCGTTTACGGCTCTTACAAGACCTGCTGTTGCCTCAGGCCTGAGGGTCAGAGAATCACCGCTCCTGTCGATGAATGTGTACATCTCCTTTTCAACGATATCAGTAAGTTCGCCAATACTCCGAGAAAAAATCTCGGTCTTTTCCAGCAAAGGAATCCGTATCTCTTTCAGACCGAAGGCATTGAAAACACCGCGGGCAATGGACTCAACCCGATGCCAGAGCTCAATCTCATCAGGCAATACATCCTTAAATCCGCGAACAGCTCTTATAGGCACTTCCGGCTCCTGTTGTGGGGGTTTATAGGTTCAAAGGTTCAAAGGTTCAAAGGTTTAGGGTTCACAGTTCAGCTGATTTTGACCTCAGTCTCTTAATCGACAATGTCCGGCAGTTCAAGATACTCAACCGCAATAATTTGCCGGCAAGACTATAAAAAGGTCATATTCCCTCCAGGGCGGATTGAAACCTGTGCCAGGAAATGGTACGTTAAAAAAGTTTATACATGACCCATTGTGGCAGAGAAAAAGCCATAATCGCTTTTTTTTGAGGGCAAACGAGCACCTATCATCAGATAATAGCCATCCTGTTGTGGCTTTTTGAATTGACTGGTTGGCAAAATTTATCCTGTAGGTATCACGACTAAAGACATTCGAAGGGATATGCATTATGTATTACGCTCCGAAGCTTAAGCAAACTTCCCGAACGCATTCGGTCCCGAATAGGCGACCTTTGCATCTTCGTTTTTTTTCTGCGCGTCAACTTGACCAGATACCCCAAATTGCAAAATTGCCTCACGACATGCGTTTTGCCATGCAGGTAGTGGCCAAAGTACTCCCATTCCGAGTCAATCAGTATGTGATTGAAGACCTCATAAACTGGGAGAATGTACCAGATGATCCCATTTTTCGACTCACATTTCCACAGCAGGACATGTTGACCACTGAACACTTTAATCGCATGGCAAACTTACTCCGCAAAGGTGCTGACGACAAGCAGATACGGACCGTGGCCAATGAAATACGCGCAGAGCTCAATCCCCATCCTGCCGGTCAGCAGATTCTGAATGTCCCTGTTCTGGATGGCCGACCCCTCAAGGGAATGCAACACAAGTACCGGGAAACCGTACTGTTTTTCCCCCGCCAGGGTCAGACCTGCCATACCTATTGTACCTTCTGTTTTCGATGGGCACAGTTCGTTGGGATTGATGAGCTGCGTTTCTCTGCCAGCGAGATCCGCGACCTGCACCGCTACCTGGCCGAGCACAAGGATGTTACTGATCTTCTGCTCACCGGTGGTGACCCTATGGTCATGAAAACCAGCCTGCTCAAGGAATATGTAAAACCATTGTTGCAGCCTGAGTTCGAGCACATACATACCATCCGTATAGGAACCAAGTCCCTGACCTACTGGCCATATCGCTATGTAAGTGACAGCGATGCTGACGATCTTTTGAGACTGATGGAGCGTATGGTAAAGGGCGGCAAACACGTGGCTATCATGGCCCATTA
>WTCF01000210.1 GCA_013138705.1 Deltaproteobacteria bacterium | reverse complement strand
CCGCGGCCCAACCCTCTACCATAACTATGGCGTTTCTAGTACCGGCAACAATGATGTTAAGATCGGAATTCGAAAGCTGGGTCTTGGTAGGATTAACTACGAATTTACCTTCCGCCCTTCCCACTCTCACGCCGGCAATAGGGCCGTCAAATGGTATATCTGAGATACAAAGGGCTGCGGATGCCGCAGTAATGGCAACTACATCAGGATCGACCTCGGTATCTAAAGAAAGCATCGTTGCTATTATCTGGGTATCGTAGGCGTATCCATCAGGAAATCTGGGCCGAAGTGGACGATCTATAAATCGTGAGGTCAGGGTTTCTTTTTCGCTGGGTCTTCCGATCTCCCTACGGAAATAATTTCCGGGTATTCGACCTGATCCGTAGAACATCTCCTGGTAGTCTACCATGAGTGGCAGGTAGTCTATTCCTTCTCGTGTTTTACCGGAGGTTACCGCTGTCACCAGGACTACGGTTTCTCCCAGGCTGGCCAAAATGGCGCCGTTAGACTGCTTGGCCAAACGTCCTGTTTCAAAGGAGAAGGCCATGTCATTTATCTGTGTTTTTAATTTTATCATCTGTTTTGGGGTCCTATTATCCTTCGATAACCAAGAGAGTTACAAGTTCAGTGTTAAATCCGCAGTTCTCACTCCATGTCTGTCGACTGCCAAGAAGTGTGAACGGTTACATCGTATTATTTGCGGATTCCCAGTTCCTTTATAATTTTTCTGTACCGCCCCACATCCTGGTTCTTGAGGTAGTCGAGCAACCTCCTTCTCTGGCCTACAAGTTTTAACAGGCCGCGTCTTGAGCCATGATCCTTCTTGTGGATCTTAAAGTGCTCGGTGAGATAGCCAATACGGGAACTCAACAGGGCTATTTGAACCTCAGGGGACCCAGTGTCAGTCCCGTGGGTTTGGAAATTCTCTATAATTTCTTTCTTACGTTCTGGATCCAACACCACCTATTTTTTCCTCCTTCACTATAACTACGATTTTAATTTGTAATACCATATTCTTTTGGCCAAACTTTTATGGGACGCAGTATTTTTTGGCCATCTGATTTCAGCGCGGTGGGCCATGCTACCACGGATACCAAATCTTTTTCCTGCAGGCTTGAACCATTTTTTATATAAGGCGGCCTGCAAAGAAGAAGACGCAGATAAGGTAACTCCATATCTGACTCATGGCCTTGCGATTCCATTAGATCCTTGAGCCTGTTTACAAAAATTGGACATCCATTCCTTAACTCTGTTGCCATCTCATTATCTATCTCAACGGCAGGGATGTGAGCCAGTGCCTTCCCAATAGGAACAAGGACCTCTGGAAGCCTTTTGTTCTTAAGAATTTCGTCCAGGGTTTCCATTTTCAGGGCCTGCTCTATGTTGAAGGGTCCGTTTCGGGTCCTTCGCAGTCTCGTCACATGACCGCCGCAATCCAGATTTGACCCTAGGTCATGTACAAGTGATCTCACATAGGTACCTTTTGAGCAGTGTACTCTGAAGTCCACCTCGGGTAACCTTATTTCAAGGATCTCAAAGGAGAATACCTGCACCGGCCTGGGCTCTTTTTGGACCATTATTCCCTGACGTGCGAATTTGTATAACGGTTTCCCTTTATGTTTGGCTGCCGAAAAAGGCGGAGGTGGCTGAAGAAGCCTGCCTGTAAATTCTTTGGCCGCCTCCTGTAAAGAGATTAGGTCAAGACTTGGGGGTAAAGGTTTCTGTTCCGTGATTTTGCCTGCTGCATCGTAGGTGTCGGTAGCTACTCCAAGGAGCATAGTCCCTTGATATACCTTGTGACCTGCCATAATAAACTGGACGATCTTTGTCGCCTGTCCCAGACATATGGGCAATACACCTGTGGCAAGTGGATCAAGGGTACCTGCATGTCCGGCTTTTTTAACCTTAAGCCTTTTGCGAACCTCCTGAACCATTTGGAAGGACGTTATGCCGAATGCCTTGTCCATTACCAGGATACCATCAAGCATCGGCTGTTCCCGAGCCCTCAAGATAGGCATTTATTTGATTCAACAGGATTTCTCTAATTTCGGCTGCTGTCCCGGTCTTGCGGAAACCTGCCGCGTGAAAGTGCCCGCCACCTCCGAATTCTTTTGCCAATTTTGCTACATTAAAGAATGATTTTGACCTCATGCTGACAGATACCTGTCCGGCATAGACCTCCTTTATGAAAATGGCAACCTCTACTGTATCTATGCACCGGACATGCCCTACAAAATCATCTGTGTCGTGCTCCATTGCTCCGCTGACACGAAACATCTCCGGAGTGGCCTGAAGAAGACCTATCTTGCCATGCCCCCTTACCTCAATGGTCCTTAATACAAGGCCCAAAAGGTGTTGTCTGCGTAGAGAATAGTTTTGATAAAGTTGGTTCGCAACGGCATAGGGGTTTGCGCCGTGGGCCACGAGGTCCCCGGCCATCCGGAAAGCTGTCTCGTTCGTATTACTGTGACGGAAGCATCCTGTATCTGACAATATGGCAGCATAGAGATTTGTGGCGATGTCTTCTGTTATAGGCCATCCGAGTCCTTTGATGATCCACAGGACTATGGCCCCTGCGGCAAAAATGTCCGTAGATATATAGCTTATGCAATGAGGGTGTTTTGTTCCCGGAGTTTGGGCACAGAACGGGGCCTGGCTCAGGTGATGATCCAGAACAACAATAAGTGAAGCTTGTTCTATCAACCTTTGTGCCTGCTTTCCGATCCTGTGGGGCTCATTGCAGTCAAGGACTACCAGAGTGGTCTTTTCAGGCAGCGGATTAGCCACTTCATTGACCAGGTACTGAGAGCCGGGGAGAAATAGAAGTGAATCCGGCACGGGATCTTCTATAAAAAGGGTTACGTCTCTACCTGCGTCCTTAAGGGCAAGGCCCAGGCCCAATACAGAACCCAAAGCATCTCCGTCCGGCTTGACATGACAGGTCAAAAGGAGACGATCAGATGCATTAATGGCATCTACCGCAGCCTTCAGTGTCTTGGTGTCTTTGGGTAAAACTTCAGTCACAGTGTTTCTCAATTCTCTGTCTGTTGGCCGGTTTGCACACTGGCAAGGAGTCTTTCTATCTTTTCCTGGTCATCCAGGCTCCGGTCCAGTTGAAAGTGGAGTTCAGGTATCCGCCTGAGGTCAAGGCGGTGTCCCAGTGTTCGCCGTATGAAGCCCTTAGCCTTATTCAGTCCTTCCAGTACAGATTCCCTTTCAGGCCCTTTTCCAAGAACCGAAATAAAAAACTTTGCGTGACGGAGGTCTTCTGAGACCTTTACCTGCATTATGGTCACCAGCCCTTGGATCCTTGGATCCTTAATTTCACCAAGCAGCATGTCTGCCATTTCTTTCCTGAGGAGATCCTCTATCCGTCTGGAACGGGGGAACATGTGGGGCATGATTGTCTTCTTACTTTCCCATGTGAATAATTTCGATATCTGTATCAATAATCTCTACCAGACAGGTCCTTTCAATGAATTCCAGGATCTTATCCAGGACGGAGTTGATTGTTGGCTGGCTATTTCCTATTGTGGATATTCCTATTTCCGCCCTTTGCCATACATCGTTCAGGGATATTTCTGATACGGCTACATTAAAACGGCTACGCACCTGGCCAATCAAACTCTTAATCACACGCCGTTTCCCCTTTAACGAATGGTTTCCGGGCAGTCTTACCCTGAGCCTGATTATCCCCACGATCATTTATCAATCAGAAGTTTCCTTCTCTCCGGCATTAGATATAGGCTCTCCAAGGACCGGGGCTTTTTCTTCCATTACATAGGCCTCTATTATGTCCCCTGTTTTTACGTCATTGAACCTTTCAAGGCCGATTCCGCATTCGTACCCTGCCTGGACTTCTTTTACGTCCTCTTTAAATCGACGAAGAGACGCTATCTTGCCGTTATAGGCTACAACGTTGTCTCTTAAGAGCCTGGCTTGAACATTTCTCTGGATCAAGCCCTCCAGCACATAGCTCCCTGCCACTGTACCGACTTTGGCAATGTGGAAGACGTCACGCACCTCGGCGCGTCCCAAGGTTTTCTCCTTATAAACAGGTTCCAACAGCCCGACCATGGCGCTTTTAATCTCCTCCATGGCATGGTAAATGACATCGTAGAAGCGGATGTCCACATGTTCCCGCTCGGCCAAGGCCTTCGCCTGCGGGCTAGGTCTTACATTAAAGCCTATGATGATTGCATCTGAGGCAGATGCCAGCAAGACGTCGGATTCGGTAATGGCCCCGATACCGCTCCTGACGAAATTCACCTTTATCTCTTGAGTGCTGAGTTTGCGCAATGCCTCGATAAGGGCCTCCACAGAGCCCTGAACATCTGTCTTGAGGACTATAGTAAGTTCCTTGAGTTCCTCCTCCCGGAGTTTTTCAAAGACATTTTCCAGACTTACCTTGCTGCTCTTGACCAGTTTTGTCTCTCTTGTCTTACGTTGGCGATACTCAGCCACTTCTCTGGCCTTTTTGTCGTCAGAAAGTACTGTGAATTCGTTTCCTGCCTCCGGCACGCCGGAGAGACCCTGAATTGCCATAGGCATGGAGGGACGGGCAGTCTTTATCCTTTCACCCTTGTCGTCGAACATGGCCCGTACTCTGCCGTGGTGTATGCCGCAGACCAGAGCGTCACCTATGTGCAGCGTCCCTTCTGAAATCAGCAGGGTAGCCACAGGACCACGCCCCTTGTCCAGCTTCGCCTCTATCACGTGACCTCTGGCAGGCCGACTGGGGTCTGCCTTGAGTTCCATCACCTCGGCCTGGAGGGCCATCATCTCAAGCAATTCTTCGATTCCTGTTTTTTCTTTGGCTGAGATGTTGATGCAAATGGTCTCTCCACCCCAATCCTCCGGAATCAATCCCAGTTCAGCAAGTTGTCCTTTCACCTTTTCCGGATTCGCCCCTGGCTTGTCGATCTTGTTGATTGCTACAATGATGGGCACCTCGGCTGCCCGAGCATGATCTATAGCCTCACGTGTCTGGGCCATTACGCCGTCATCCGCTGCCACCAGCAGGATCACGATATCAGTAACCCTGGCCCCGCGAGACCTCATAGCTGTGAATGCCTCATGGCCCGGGGTATCCAGAAAGACTACTTCCTGGCCGGAGGGAAGTGTGACGTGATATGCGCCTATGTGCTGGGTGATGCCACCTGCCTCCTTTGAGGCTACATCCGCTTTGCGTATGGCATCCAGGAGTGAAGTCTTTCCATGATCTACATGGCCCATGATTGTAATCACAGGAGGTCTTAGCACAGACTCGCCTTCCCGGACATCCTCCATGTGGACCAGGTCTTCAGCCACGGACTTCTTCTCCAGCTCATAGTCAAATCCGGATGCCACAATGCCGGCTACGTCGTAATCGATAGACTGATTTACCGTGGCCATTACGCCCAGCCCCATGAGCTTCATTATAACGTCTCCTGCCTTGACGCCCATCCGCTTGGCAAGCTCACCTACCTGAATAGTCTCGTATATGGCAAACTTTCGTTTGCTTGCCTTGGGGGGCGCAGTGCCGGGCTTAGGGGCTGCCGCCACCTTTTGTCCTGAATCGCCATGGATTTCGGAAACCCCGGTTTTCTTCCAGCCGGATGTTGTGATATCGCTCTCTTCTGCAAGAATTTTGTCTATATGTCTCTGTCTTCCCTTTCGCTTGGGAGTAACCCGACGCTTTTTGAGCGATCCTCCCAACTCTGACATCTGGACTACTCTTTTGCCCTTTTTTCTGTCCTTTTTTTCAGGGACTACAGAAATATCAACTAGAGGAACCGACGGTTCTACAGGAGGTGCACCCTTGTGAGAGGGCTTTTTAGCCCGAGGAGCAGGACTTTCAGGTTTATTGTTTGGTTGCTGGGGGATTTCAATCCTCGGCCGGTCAAGGATTTTTACAAAGCTTTTGGGCTTAGCGACTTTAGGCTGGGCAATCTGTTTTTCAGGCAGGGGCTCTTCCACTACTTCTGTTGCGGTCTCGGTTACCTCTTGCCCGGATTCGATTTCTAACTGTTCTGCTTCAGTAGCCGGGGCTTCTCCCTCAGCCTTAATTTCTTTCTCTTCCCTGACGACAGGAATAGCCCCTTCAGCTTTTTCCTCCGTCACCGCAGCCTCTTTCACAGACACCTTGGCAACGACCTTCTCTTCAGATTCAGTTGGACGAACGATCTTTTTGAGGGTAATTTTTCGGTGCCTGAGACGCACTGTGGTTTTGGGCTTTACCTCTTGTTCTTTCTTTTCTGCCGCATGTGCTTTGTCCTTGAGCTTGCGGCGGATATCCCGGGCCTCATAGTCCTCAAGCGTACTCATGTAGTTCTTGATGTTGTAGCCAAGATCCATAATCTTGGTCGCCATCTCTTTGCTGGCTATTCCGAATTCCTTGGCCAGCTCATGGACTCTGATTTTAGCCATGCCTGTCTTTAACCCCCGGCAACATAACTCTGCCTAAAAGAGCCTGTTAGGCTCTCAATTAATACATCCTGGATTGACCTGTTCATTTTTTTGTTGTTACCACTATTCATTTTATAATTCTGCTGAGAATACCCTATCTGCGGCATTGCTTCAATTTTTCCTTCCGGCCGTGTGGCTGCAAGCAAACATGTCTTGTTGACGTAAAACCAAGTAATTCTTATTCCTCGGAATCTTTGTGCAGTGTGTCAAGAACATTTTGAGCAGAATTACTTTGAGACTCGTGGTCCTCAGCTTTCTCTTCTATCTCAGGCATATCCTCTTTTTCGGTTCCGGTCTCTTCACTGGTATCTGTTTCCTCAGCCAGGGCATCCTCTTTCCCACTTTCCTTTTCCTCTATCAGCTTTTTGGCCTCTTCCACCAATGAGCCTATCAACTCCGTACTCAGGTTAGTTTCCTGTGTGAGTTCATCGGGATCAGCCTGAGCAAGAAGTTCAAGTGAAGTAACGCCCAAGTCATAGATTTTGTCCGCGATGTTCTCTGTCATAACGGATATCTCTAATAATGAATAATAGTCAGGGTCCTGGTAGTGTTGATAGCGGGTCTCACTCCTTACATCTATTCTCCAACCCATGAGTTTGGCGGCAAGACGCACGTTTTGCCCCTGGCGTCCGATGGCAAGAGAGAGCTGGTCATCCGGCACGATAACTTCCAGTGACTGATTGAAATCGTCTACTATAACCCTGGAACACTCGGCAGGGGCCA
>WTCF01000188.1 GCA_013138705.1 Deltaproteobacteria bacterium | reverse complement strand
TCATCCAGGATAAAGAGGAAGCGTGTATCTTCCAATGATTTTTCCACTTGATTGAAAAGCGTTTCAGCATATTTTTTCCAGTCTTTTTGTATTGTTTGACGCTCTCTCCTCAGGATCGCCAACTGTTCGCTGTCTGTCTTTGCATAAATATGCTGCCCGGCAAGATGGACCGGCAGATAGGGGTCAAAACATTCTTTTTGAAGCATGGCCGCCAAAATTTTTTCTACGAATTTTTCCGCAGAATCACCCCCCTCAAGATCTACGAAACAGACCTTCCACCCCTCCTGCGGGTGTCCTGCAATATGGTTTAAAAGGCTGGTTTTGCCGAATCGGCGGGGCGCTCTGAACAGAATATTTTTTTTGTTTTGGAGCAATTCCCAGATATCCCGGATATCGGCTTCTCTGTCATAAAAACCGGATCCCACAGCCATGGCGCCTGTAACGATATCGGGGAATATCTGATTCTGTTTTTGTATAAAGCGTTTTAACAGGGCTTTTCCAAAAGGCTCGATAAATTGTGATGTTTCTGAAAGAAATTCGCATTGTTCAAAAAAGAAAATGCGGTTTGTGTCTATTTCAGGAAATGTTTTTTCCATTTCTCCGTAGTCGGAAATCGAATATCCCATATAATCGTATAGGTCAGGCCAGGCTTCCAGGCATTTTTCAAACCCTTTGGTAACTTCAAGGAGCGTATCAAACTGCTCAAGGCCTTCCACCGGGAAAAACAGGGAAAAGTTATCGTTGCGATCTCTCTTTGAAATAAATGACAGCAGGTGGCCGGTTTCGACTTTTTCGTTTCGTAATCTCATGATCCGCCTGTCTCCTATTTTTCTTCTTCCCGCGATGCTCTGAGCGCTTCAAAATAATTATCCGCCACATAAAGCAGCTCACCCATGGCATGCATCTTTGCATCCAGGTAATCCGGAAATTTTTCATCTTCTTTATCAGGAAAGCGCCTGCGCACTTCATAAACCAGAAAATGGTCTTTTTTGTCCCACGATTCCGAAAGCTGGGTCATCACCTGAATTTCCATAAAAAAGCCGGGATGGTTCTTGTATTCCAAAATAAATTTGACCGATCTTTCGCCTGATTTCCGTGAACCGGGATGCAAGTCCATCGTTGTCTTTATTTCAATGTGAAACATTTTTTTCAGGATATCGGAGTTTTTCAATGCCTCAACCACTTCCTCAACATCATGAAAAAAATTGCAGACGATTCTGAACCGGGCCAGGTCTTTCATGGTTGTTGTAAAATTGTCCAGCGTACATGATTCAGACACGGTTTTACCGACGCCCGATTCCGAAGAACGCATGATTTTATCAATAATACTGGAAGGTTGTTTTATTCTATGGTCGATATCAATTCTGCAAAAAAACCGATAATTATATTTATCCACTAACGGAGGCAAAATACTCTTTTTGACTTCAGCAATAACTGCGCTGCAAAGGGTACCATGCTGCTGAATTTTGGGTAAAAGATAGTCTCCAAATGTTTCAGGCGTATTATACGGCTCAGGAAAATGGTTTTTTATAAATCGGATATAGTCATCACAAAGCTGCATATATCGGCGCCTCCTGAACTACAAATAAGTTAAACAACAATAATGTTGCACAACAAATTTGTCAAGCATAATATAGTCAACATGGCCGTCCGGTAATATAGGAGGTCACATCTTCATTTGTCATTTAGAGGAATTGCGCTGTTTCTGAATGAACTTTACAGGTACTTTTGAACCTCTTTGAATTCTTTGAGAGGATTTTGTCGCAGTGGTAAGGGCGAAGTAGTATACACTTTGTTGATTTTATGTTTTGGCAGTGAAAGTTAAAACTTGAAATTGGGAAAAACAAAAAGATGAGATGTGTTACCTAATTTCTAATTTCGAATTTCCAGTTTCGACTTCGGAAAAAGTATAAACTGGTGAATGAAGAATCCCAATATATACAAACTAAAGCCATTTCAGTTTAGGCTCGTCTCATGAGACATCCAAGTAAAATGCCATCTCTGGTCTACGCGGACTCTGAAGGCCGGATCTACGACCTGCCTGAGCTTAAGATGGCAGGAAGGAGCGGGCGTGTCTTGCATCCGGTAGACCTTAAGGATCTCATTCCCCTGCCTGAGGGGAGTGAGCTTTTTGTGCTGCCTGACCGCCTGCCTGTTGGCTGGGATCAGGATCGGGACGATATGGTGGTGCTGGATGAGGACCCTGCCAATGCTAAGGGAAAAGTCCGGGCAGTTGCTGCCTTTATGGCCCCTGCCTATACCCAGACCGCTCTTGCCGCCTTCTACAGGTCAAATTCCGATATTCCTCCCTTGCCTCTCTTTACCTACACTGCCGTTGGCTGGTGGAAGGGGCATTTTTGGGCAGCAGGCTTCAGGAGTGATCCTGATACACGTCAGGATTTTTGCAACTTCCGCCCTGAAGAAGTCCGCAAAAAGACCATTGCCATGCTAAAAAAGAATAAGGAAAACAGGCTAATACAACATCTGGGAAGATGCAGCCTCACCTATGGGTGTCCTGCTGCAAAAAATTTGTTTCTGGGAAGGTGGGAGGCCCCTCTTCCCACTTCACCTATTTGTAACGCAGCCTGTCTGGGATGTATATCATTGCAATCAGAGGGCGTGCCTCCTGCCAGCCAGGACAGGATTACCTTTGTACCCACAACAGAAGAAGTCGCAGGGGTTGCGGTCCCCCATTTAAAAAGGGCACAGAGACCCGTGGTGAGCTTTGGACAGGGATGCGAGGGAGAACCTCTGCTTCAGGCAAAGTTGCTGGAGCAGTCGGTGATCAAGATACGAGAGGAGACTGATAAAGGGACTATTAATCTCAACACCAATGCCAGCCTTCCGGAAAAAGTGCAAAAACTGATTTCTGCGGGGCTTGACAGCATAAGGATCAGCATGAACAGTACACGAAGAGACTATTACCATGCTTACTTCCGGCCCAAGGGGTATGATCAAAATGATGTGCTGGCTTCATGGAGGATTATGAAGGAGGCTGGCCGCTTTGTCTCCATCAATCTGTTTGTCCTGCCGGGTCTTACGGATGAGATGGCAGAGATAGACCGGCTCTCGGACCTGATACAGGAACTGGGCCTTGATCTTATCCAACTCAGAAATCACAGCATTGATCCTGACTGGTATTTGGATGGCATAGGCTACGAATACACAGGTCACCGGACAGGGATAATGGGCATGGTAACAATACTTAAAAAGCGGTTTCCCAAACTCCGGTTCGGCTATTTCAATCCGTATTTGAGGTCGGATTAATGCTGGTGTAAGATGGCCCGCAAAATAGCCTAAACAATACCAAAGGACTAAACAATGGAATACAAAAAGACACTAAGCCTTCCCAAGACGCGCTTTCCAATGAAGGCAAATCTCGCTCAACGGGAGCCTGAAATGCTCAAGCGCTGGAAGGCCATGGACCTTTATGGGCACCTGAGAGAACAAGGACAGGGACGGCCCCCTTTCATACTTCATGACGGCCCCCCCTATGCAAATGGCCACATACACCTGGGGCATGCGATCAACAAGGTCCTGAAGGACATAATTGTAAAATCTCACCATATGATGGGGTTTGATACGCCGTATGTACCGGGGTGGGACTGCCACGGACTGCCTATTGAGCACAACGTTGAGAAAGACTTGGGATCCAAGAGGTCCAAGATGAGCAAGTTGGCCGTGCGTAAAGCGTGCCGGCGCTATGCGGAAAAATTTGTGCGCATACAGAAAGAAGAATTCTCAAGGCTGGGAATATTGGGAGACTGGGATAACCCTTATCTCACGATGACCTATGACTACGAGGCCTCCATCTGTAGAGAGTTTTGCCGCATATTTATGGATGGCCACGTCATTAAGAGTAAAAAACCAGTCTATTGGTGTCCTGGTTGTGTGACTGCCCTGGCAGAGGCTGAGGTAGAGTACGCCTCCCACAAGTCTCCTTCCATTACAGTAAGATTTGCAGCCGGGGATGTCCTCAAACACTGGCTTGAGGATCGTTTTGGAATGCTGGCCGGTCCTGCCTTTGCGCTCATCTGGACCACTACTCCCTGGACTCTGCCTGCCAACCTGGCAGTGGCGCTACACCCTGACTTTGACTACGTGGCTGTTGAGGTCCAGGTTGGTAGTGGGACAAAAGAAGTCTGGATACTGGCAGAGGGGAGATTGCTTTCTACCTTGATTGCCGCCGGTCTTGAGCAGAAAGATGCCAGAGTCCTAGGTACATTCAGGGGCGGAGATATTGAAGGAATGTATGTAAAACACCCATTCCTTGAAAGGGATAGTCTCCTTATTATCGCCCCTTATATTACGCTTGATACAGGCACAGGCTGTATTCACACTGCTCCGGGCCATGGAGCGGATGACTATGAAAGCGGTATCAGATACGGCCTTGATATCTATTCCCCTGTGGACGACTACTGCAGGTTTACATCAGAGGTAAAGGAATTCGAGGGGGAAAACATCTTTAATGCAAATGACAAGATTGTTGAGATGCTGCAAGATAAGGGCAGCCTTGTGGCTCATGAGACTATTGAGCACAGCTATCCCCACTGCTGGCGTTGCAAAAAGCCGGTAATTTTTCGAGCAACCGCGCAGTGGTTTATCTCCATGGAGGCAGGGGCGTTGCGTGAAGAGGCCCTTCGCGCCATTGAGACCGTCAGATGGATTCCGGACTGGGGAAAAGAGCGTATTTACGGAATGATAGAGACAAGGCCTGATTGGTGCATTTCCAGACAGAGGGCCTGGGGTATTCCCATTACGGTCCTTATCTGTGAGGATTGCGAAGAACCTGTAATGGACCAGGCAATAGCGGATCACCTGGCAGAAATCTTTGAAAAAGAAGGCTCTGATGCATGGTTTGCAAGGGAGGCAGAGGAATTCCTTCCTCCTGGAACTGCTTGTCCAAAGTGCGGAGGCACAAGAGTTCGCAAAGAGATCGATATACTGGATGTCTGGTTCGATTCAGGGGTGAGCCATGCAGCGGTCCTGGAGACCAGGAAAGGGCTTTCCTCTCCGGCTGCCCTTTATCTGGAAGGAAGTGATCAGCACAGGGGATGGTTCCAGAGCTCACTTCTTACCAGCGTTGCAACCAGACATAAGGCACCCTACAAGGCAGTACTTACCCATGGTTTTGTGGTGGATGGGAAGGGGAAAAAGATGTCCAAGTCAGTGGGCAATGTCGTCCCACCGGCCGATGTCATCAAGGAATACGGAGCAGAGGTGCTGAGACTCTGGGTCTCAGCAGAGGACTACCAGGATGATATAAAGATCTCAAACGAGATACTTCAGCGCCTGACCGAGGCGTACCGGAAGATCCGCAATACTATCCGTTACCTTCTCAGCAACCTGTCTGATTTTGACCCCGATAAGCACTCTTTGGATTTTGACCGAATGGAGGCCCTTGATCGCTGGGCCCTGGTGAGGCTTGGAGAAATAACTAAAAATGTCAAACATGCCTATAAGGAATTTAAGTTCCACGGTGTATTCCGCCAAATACAACAGTTCTGTATAGTTGACCTGAGCGCCCTCTATCTGGATATTTTAAAAGACAGACTCTACTGTGAGCACCCGGAGGGCAGTATCCGCCGTTCTGCCCAGACAGCCATTTATCGTATTGTCCATGATATATTGCTTCTTATGGCCCCGATACTTTCATTTACTGCTGAGGAGGCCTGGAGCCACCTGCCGGGCGCTGGGACTGAGAGTATTTTTCTGGCTGAGTTGCCTGATCCCCCATCCATTTCCATTGATAAATCATTCAATGCTGAATGGGAGTTCCTATGGAAAATCCGTAGAGAAGTTACAAAGGCACTGGAGCTTGCCAGAAAAGAAAAACGGATAGGCCTTGCCCTGGATGCAAAGGTCCTGATAAGGCCTCCGGAAGATACGGCTGACTTCCTGGAAGAACACAGGGAACTACTAAGGACTATTACCATTGTTTCCCAACTTGACTTGAGTGGGGAACTTGACTCAGGGGACAGCACTGTATGGCAGAGCGATGAGATAGAAGGGCTTGCTGTCAAGGTTATCCGGGCAGCGGGTGAAAAATGCGCCAGATGTTGGACCTGGAGTGAAGATGTGGGCAAAGACCCTTCATGGCCTGATGTGTGCGGCCGGTGTTCAGGAGTACTGGGGAATTTGGTGATTGAGTGATTTGGTGATTTGGTGATTGAGTGATTAATTGGTCTTTCAGTGATTGGTGCCGTGACCGGTTCAAGCCTTATCTGCTTTTAGTGGCCCGTTTTTTGGGAAGGCTCGGTCTTTCTCCCAATATGGTCAGCATTATCGGGCTTATTGCCTATGGAGCAAGCGGCCTGGTACTTGGCATAGGTCATCCGGCGGCTGCCGGTTGGCTGCTTGCCGTATTCGGACCCCTGGATGCTGTTGATGGACTGCTCGCCAGGGAGCAGGGACGGGTCAGTCCCTTTGGCGCCTTTCTTGACTCAACAGTGGACAGATATGCTGAATTTTTTCTATTTCTGGGACTGATGGCCTATCTGTTTTTACACAGGCAGGGCGGGTTGGTCGAAGCGGTCCTTGTACTTTCCGCAATGACCGGGTCTCTCCTTGTCAGCTACACCAGGGCAAGGGCTGAGGCCCTTGGCTTTAGCTGTAAGGTGGGAATACTTACCAGGTTTGAGCGTATATTCATCCTTGCCGTGGGCCTTATCTTCGGATGGATTTATCCGGTTCTGATAATTATTGCAGTTTTTACCCACATAACCGCCCTTCAGCGCATCTTTCACGTATACAGACAATCAAGTGATTAAATCACCAAATCACCAAATCACCAAATCACCCAATAAAGGGGTCCTCTATGTAGTAGGCACTCCCATTGGAAATCTTAAAGACATTAGTATAAGGGCAAAAGAGGTCCTTGGTGGGGTTTCTCTTGTTGCTGCGGAAGATACAAGGAGTACCAGAAAACTACTAACTCATATGGGCATCAAGGCCGGCCTCTTGAGCTGCCACAAGCATAATGAAAGGACCAGCGCCAAAAAGGTCATTACCTTGCTTGCAGAAGGGAAGGACGTGGCTATGGTATCAGATGCCGGCACCCCTGCACTCTCAGACCCTGGTGCAGGCCTGGTAAAACTCGTCAGGGAGGCCGGTTTCAGCGTAGTCCCGGTACCAGGGGCATCTGCTATTGTTGCGGCCCTGAGCGTGGCGGCCATGCCGGCAGACTCATTTTTTTTCGCCGGCTTTCTTCCAAACAAGCGGGCTGAAAGACGCAAGACCCTTGAGCAACTGGCAGAAATCCCTCACACAATCGTAATCTTCGAGGCACCCCATCGCCTGCTTGATGCCCTGGAAGATATTCTGGACATTCTAGGGGATAGGCAGATGGTAATGGCCAGGGAGCTCACAAAGATGTATGAGACTGTGATATCCGGCTCAGTATCAGGTATTATAGAGCAGCTTTCAAAGGGACGGGTGAAAGGTGAGATTACCCTGGTGATAGAAGGGGCGGAAGAGGATAGACACAGGAAATCCTGCCGGGATCCGGAGGCAGTAGAAAAGGCACTTCAGCACCTGATTTCAGAAAAAAGCCTGTCAATCAGGGATAGTGTGGATCTTTTGGTCCGGCTTACCGGCATGACCAAGAGCCAGGTATATCCACTTGCCCTGGAGATCAAACAGAAAGACAGCCGGTCCAGGGGATTGCCGGGAGACAACATTCCATAACTTTAGCTCACTTTAGGCACTTTAAACTTTAGGCACTTTTGACCTTAGGTAAATTACATGAATTTTCCCAATCACCAAATCACCAAATCACCAAATCACCAAATCAAAGTGTTTGCCATAATCCCTGCACGTTTTGGCTCATCCAGATTCCCGGGAAAACCACTTGCAAAGATTCAAGGCAGCCCTATGATTCTCCATGTATACCAGAGGGCACTGAAGGTCCCCGGCATTGACCAGGTAGTAGTGGCAACTGATGATTCGAGGATCGCAGAATGCGTGGAAACAGCCGGTGGAACGGTTTTTATGACAGACCCCGGCCATCCATCCGGGACGGACCGGATTGCAGAGGTGGCAAGGCTTCTTGAACTTTCAGACAATGATGTCGTGGTTAATATCCAGG
>WTCF01000117.1 GCA_013138705.1 Deltaproteobacteria bacterium | reverse complement strand
CTCACTCCTGTCTATAAGCGCAGTAAAGGACAATGAACAGGTGACTATCAGGGTAAAGGACAATGGCGCAGGTGTGCCTGAGGCCATGCGTGACAAGCTCTTTGAGCCATTTGCGAGCACAAAAGGGGAAGGACTGGGGCTGGGCCTGTTTCTTGCTAGAGACCTGACCCGGCAGATGGGTGGCAGCATTGAACTGGAAGAAGTCGAGCAGGGGGCCTCTTTCAGATTGAATTTTCCAATCCAGAGATCGTCAAATAGTTGAGTCGTTGAGTTGGAAAATAAATATGTTAAATCAGCATATTAGAGCTTCAACTACATCAAGTGTCCAATTTCTATGCAAACCATATAAATCCCAATAATAACTACTTAACTAATCAACTACTGAACCACTTAACGAGGTCTGCAATCAGACCAGACCCTTCTTTTTCAGGTAGATCCGGACTGCCGTGATTGCAGCCGGTGTAATTCCAGAAATCCGTGAGGCCCTCCCAAGGGAATCAGGTTTTTGAGCGCTCAGCTTCTCCTTGATCTCATTTGACAGCCCGGGGATGTTTTTATAGTCCAGGTCATATGGGAGGCGGACAGACTCCCATTTTCGGAATTTGGCTATCTCAGCTTCCTGGCGAGCGACGTAGCCTGAGTACTTGGTCTCGATTTCCACCTGGCATACCACTTCAGGAGACAGGTCCTTCAGTTCGGTATATCTCTCGGCCACAGCTTTAAGATCAAGTTCAGGGCGACGCAGGATGTCTTCAATACTGACCTGCTGCCTGATGGGTTTTGAACCAAGGGATTGAAGCCAGTTATTCAACTCCGCCCCGGGGCGGAGCTTTATTCTCCTGATCATTTCAAGACCACGCGAAATTTCCTGTTGTTTCCTTTCAAACAGTCCCCATGCCTTATCATCCACAAGGCCGATACGTCTTCCAAGAGGCATAAGCCTGAGATCAGCGTTATCCTCCCTCAGGAGCAGCCGATACTCCGCCCTTGAAGTAAACATCCTGTAGGGCTCCTTTGTGCCCTTGGTCACAAGGTCATCTATCAGTACGCCTATGTAGGCCTGAGACCGGTCGATAATCACAGGGTCCTCTTCCCGCACCTGCCGGGCAGCGTTTATACCTGCCATGAGGCCCTGGGCTGCAGCCTCTTCATAACCGGATGTCCCATTGATCTGTCCTGCAAAAAAAAGGCCTTTAACCAGATGGGTCTCCAGAGAAGGCTTGAGTTGCACAGGGTCTGCATAGTCATACTCTATTGCATATCCGGGTCGAAGTATCTCTGCGTTTTCAAGCCCCTCTATGCTCCTGACCATTGCCAGCTGCACGTCTATAGGCAGGCTTGTGGGGATGCCGTTGGGATAGATCTCAACTGTGTCCAATCCCTCAGGCTCCAGAAATATCTGATGCCTTGGCTTTTCAGGGAAACGGAAGACCTTGTCCTCAATTGACGGGCAGTATCTGGCACCCACACCCTCGATTACACCGGTAAAAAGTGGGGACCTGTCCAACCCTCCCTGGATGATCTTATGTGTATTTTCGTTGGTATAGGTCAGGTAACAGGGTACTTGGCGCAGGGGAATTTTTTCCGTGGCAAATGAAAAAGGCCTTGGTTGTGGGTCTCCTTTCTGGACCTCAAGCCCCTCAAAGTTGATTGACCGTGCGTGCAGGCGAGGGGTAGTGCCTGTCTTAAGCCTTCCGATTCGGAAACCCAATTCTGCCAAGGATCTCGAAAGCCTGTTGGACGGAGGATCGCCCATACGTCCGGCAGGGAAACGGTTAAGCCCTATGTGGATGAGTCCTTTAAGAAATGTCCCCGTGGTGACTACTACAGTACTTGCATGAATCTCCTGCCCGAGCGTGGTTTCAATCCCGTATACCCGTCCTTCCCTGGCCAGGATCCTTCCCACCATTGCCTGATATACATCCAGGTTTTTTTGATCCTCAAGGACCTGCTTCATGGAGAGGCGATAGCGCAGCATGTCTGATTGGGCCCTGGAGGACCTTACCGCAGGTCCTTTTGAGGTATTAAGCTGCCTGAACTGAATCCCCGTGACGTCAGTATTTTTCGCCATTTCGCCCCCAAGGGCGTCTACCTCCCGGACTAGATGTCCCTTGGCCAGGCCGCCAACAGCGGGATTGCAGCTCATGGCAGCTATGCAGTCCAGGTTTATTGTGAGGAGGCAACAGGGAACTCCGAGCCTTGCAGCAGCCAGGGCGGCTTCACACCCGGCATGCCCGGCACCTATTACTATCACCCCGTAATGTTTTGGAAATACAGACATATCCCTTGAATTTTTTCCATTAATCCCCGGCAAATATGGCCTCTACAAATTCTTCCGGGTCAAACTGTCGAAGGTCCTCCATTTTTTCACCAATGCCTATGAATCGGATGGGGATCTGCATCTGGTCGGCAATACTTACAACAATCCCGCCTTTTGCCGTGCCGTCCAGCTTGGTAAGGACTATCCCCGTGACTCCGACAGCCTCGCTAAAGAGATTGGCCTGGGAGATTGCGTTTTGACCTGTAGTTGCGTCCAGCACTATCAGGACCTCATGGGGGGCTTCTTTGATTTTTTTGGAGATTACCCTGCTGATTTTTTTAAGCTCTTCCATAAGGTTGACTTTTGTGTGTAATCTCCCTGCCGTATCTACGATCACCACATCGACATCCCGCTTGATGGCGGCTTCTATGCCGTCAAAAGTCACTGCGGACGGGTCAGATCCGGCACTGTGTTTTATAACTGGTACATGGATGCGCTTTCCCCAGGTCTCAAGCTGTTCTACTGCAGCAGCCCTGAATGTATCCGCTGCCACAAGAAGGACGTTCTTGCCCTCTTGCTTCAGCCTGTAAGCAAGCTTGGCAATGGTCGTGGTTTTCCCAACACCATTTACACCAATTACCAGGACTACAAAGGGGTTGGGTGTCCATGTGATTTGAGTTGAAGGCACTTTAAGTAAATCTGCGATCTGCTCTTTAAGTCGCTCTCTCAGAGCCAAGGGGTCCTGAAGCTCCTTTTTCTTTACTTCAGCGCGCAGCTTCTCAAAAATATCCTGGACAGTGGTTACTCCCATATCTGCCATAACCAGGAGTTCTTCCAGTTCGTCCAGGAGCTCAGGATCTATCTCCTGGCGTCCAAGGAGGAGCTGGTCCATCTGTCGGACAAACCCGCCTCTGGTCTTTCCCATCTGCTCCTTCAGGCGTTTAAAGAGCCCAAGCCGCGGTGTCCCGGCTTTCATGCCCTTTTCCTGAACAGGACCGGATTGATCAGATGGTTCTTGAGATTCCTGGGCAGATGAATTAATTACCGGCTCTTCGGCCTCTGTCTGTTCCACAGGCTCCTGGGAGGAAGGTTCCTTCAGTTCCTCTTCCGGCCCGGCTATTTTTTTAATCCATTTTTTGAACATAGTGTTTTTTGAATAGGAATAAAAAATTTTTGCCTCTATAGACTTGCCAAAGCTGACCTTTCTCTGATATTAATGTACTTGTATTTAATAGCAATTTCCCAGGAATAAAGCAAAAAATGCAATATCAGTCTTCAGAGGTACTTATCAAAACGACATCTTTTGCCACCCACGGGAGTTTTCCCTTTGGTGATCCTCTCCTGGGGGCTTCCATGGCCCAATGGTCGCCTTATTATTTAACAAAGTTTGGGGTTTTGCAAGTGACTCTAAGGAAAGAAGGGGATTCAGGTGAATAAATCAGATTTCATAGAGGTTCTTTCAGAAGATCCGGTACTGGATAGTCAATCAGCCGAGTTCGTGGTGGACGAGGTTTTTAATGCCATGACCGAGGCTTTAGTAGAGGGAGACGGCGTGGAGATTCGCGGTTTTGGGAGTTTCACAGTGAGGAAATATGCGTCTTACACTGGCAGAAATCCCAAGACCGGTAAAAACATTTCGGTATCACCGAAAAAGTTGCCATTCTTCAAGGTTGGGAAAGAATTGCGCGAAAGGGTAATAGGCAGGGTAGGGCAAGGGGCTAAATAGTTCTAGCCTATTTCTTCAATTTCAAAACCCTCTTGAAGTAGTTTTGCCGCAGTGACCCCGATTTGTGCGGTGATACCACAAGAAGGACTCCTTGCTTTTAGAAAGCATTGCTTAACACCCAGGGTGCTTGCCAGGAAGACCGTTTGCTCAGCACCTCGCTTAAAGGCCTCTGTGACGTCTTGTCCATCTATAGTCAAGACTTTTGCTTGGCCATTTAAGACATCTATACCGTTTCCATAATAGATATCAGCAGCCGGTCTGGGGGTCGTGAGGCCACCCAGTTGCTCAGGGCAAACCGGCACAACACAGGATCCCCTTAGCTTTTCTATCAGCCGAACATCGGGCCTGCTCTCCCCATCGTATCTGCAGGGAAGGCCAATCA
>WTCF01000198.1 GCA_013138705.1 Deltaproteobacteria bacterium | reverse complement strand
GAAAGTGTTTTAAAAGACGTGGCAGTTCTTCAAAGAAGGATTCCAGGTGAAATCGCGAATTAAAAAGGACAGTGTCAGCCGCCATGGCGCTCGCATAGTTAATGAAACCGTAGTGAACGTCACGTCCTTTGAGAAGGTCCCTGTCGTCAACAGACCAGGGGTAAGTAAGCTGGTTTTCATGGAAATACAGCGCCGTCGGGGTATTATAGGTGCGGGACCTTGTCAGGGCCAGAAAAGTTGTGAGATCGAGCATATCTGTGGTCAGGATGAGATCCGGCGCGTATTCTTCAGCCAGAAACCGCCTTGCCAGGGTCACAGCGGCGCCGTGCATACGCCACTTCCAGAAGCGACCGGGCAGAGTGAGCATACTCACGAAATGGCGGCTGTGTGTTGCAAATCCTGAGCACCAGGCAGCATGTGAGCCTGTATGGTATGGTTCTATAAGAAGTATTTTCATGAAAATAATTGTACTTTACCATGACCATTAGGCAAGAAAACCACATCATAACTCTGCGGCCCCGCCTGGACCTCTTTAGGCCTATTGACAATGGATTGCTGAAAAAGGCTGCAAGCAACGCACTGAAGTGCCTTGAAAAACCGCTAGCCCTCACTCTGGTCGTCAACGATCCCCAACGCCAGACCAACAGTCCAAGGGTACTTAAGGTGCTCAGCCATTTAATTGATCCGGCTTGCATTCGAATCCTGGTAGCCACTGGCACGCACCGCTATTCTTCAGAGAAAATGCGCAGTTTCGAGCTTAAACTGATCCAGGGTTTGCCAATTGAGGAAATTCAATGGCACGACAGTCAAAGCGATGAGTTGGTCCCAGTCAGGCCGAACGGGTGGAGAGTACACCCGTGGCTTGTTGGGGACAGACCTGTTCTGGCCATCGGAAGCGTTGAGCCGCATTACTTTGCCGGATTCACAGGCGCGCACAAGACCCTCACCATCGGCTGCGCTTCGTATGCGGACGTGGAATTTAATCATGCCTCTGCCCTTCTTCCCGGCTCCTGCCCCGGCCGTCTCGCAGGCAATCCGGTGTTTGAAGGAATTTCGCAGATGCTGGAGGATCTGGCTGCCTCGCAACGTCTGGCAGGCGTAAACCTTGTCCAGGCAGGCAGCACGATCATCGCTGCCGCTGGAGGCATACCGCTAGAGGTCCTTGATGCCCTCACTCCCACAGCCCGGGAGGCCTTTATTCAGCAGATAGATGTCCCTGCCGACGCGATCATCGTAGAAACCGCCGGGCCCCTTGGACAAAGCTTTTACCAGGCGGACAAGGCCATAATGAACAACCAATGGGCTGTCCGTAACGGCGGCGTGATCGTCCTGTCGGCCCCTTGCGAGAACGGTATCGGACAGGACCACTTTGTAAAATTGCTCGTCCAGGCACCCACTGCCTCGTCCGCCAAGGACATAGTCAGGCGCCGCGGATACAGGCTGGGCGACCACAAGGCCGTTGGGATACGAATGCTGACCGATCCTAATTACCGGGCCGTAAAGGTATTTGCGGTCAGCAAGGGCCTCTCGCAGGCCGACACAGTCGCACTAGGCATAACCAAAGCCATGAGTTTGGATCAGGCCCTTTCTGCTGCGAAAATCGACCCAACCCATCATCGCGTCTATCGAATCCTGAACGCGGGCAATCTTTGCGTCATTGCAAAAAGCGTAACCGTTCACGGGATTACAACGCCCGTTTTACCGCAACCTACCGAACTGTAAGCGTTTACAGGGTGCTGCAGATGCGAGGCGGAGGGTACGCAGACGTACTCCCTGTACTTCAAGTGCCCGACAACAAAGCAGATGTGGTGCCCTGTGAACGCTTACCAAAAAGCAAAGTTGACACATCTTAATTTACTTCTTATATTTTAGAGGAATTGAATGGCGATATCGAAACCGGGAATTCGAAATTTGAAATTAGGTAACGCATTTACATCTTTATTTTTTCCCAATTTCAAGTTTCAAATTTCTAATTTCATTGCCACAATAAAAGATCAACAAAGTGTAAATTTCTTTTAATGTGCCCTTCAATATGGGGGCGAACTGGATTCGACGGGGGTATGGAAGCTTAAGTGGCGTGCCGGGGCCCTGCGACCTCGCAAAAAAGCAGGAAAAAACACAAACGCCGACTCTGATTACGAGTACGCACTGGCCGCTTAGATCGGCCACATCTAATCTGGTATGCCTGTGGACCGGAATTAGGTGAAAATTTAGCAGGCTAGCTTCCTCTGGGTGCTTGTCCCTTTGGGAGCAAAAATCTCCAAGCTAGCCTGATTTGACCCTGCCTGGGTGAGACAGATCAGGCGAAAAATAAAAACTCAGGCTACGCACGTAGATGCTTGAGTGGAATGCTTTCGGACGCGGGTTCGATTCCCGCCGCCTCCACCAGTCTTCGTTTTTCAAACCGCGACCGGTTTGAAAAACTTCGCCTTGGCAAGCCAGTGACAAGGCAAACCAGATTTGTGATGGCATAGCCAACGGCGACGCCCCAAAGGGGAAGATTGCCCCGGCATAGTTGACAACGAAGCCGGGCTTCATCATCGGTTACGCCTTGGCAAGCCGGGCTGATTGTTTGAAGCTCATTCATGAAGAATACGTTCCATTACGTTTATATCCTAGTCAGCGAATCAGACGAATCCCGCCATTACACGGGACTTACAGACGACCTTGAAGCCCGTCTTAAGGCTCACAATGCCGGACAAGTCCCCCACACTGCCAAATACCGCCCTTGGCGAATTGAGACAGCTATTGCTTTTCGTTCTCGAGAAAAAGCCGCCGCATTCGAGAAATACCTGAAATCTCATTCTGGTCGTGCCTTCGCCTCAAAACATTTTTAACCCTTGTCCCGGCGAAGCCCAAAGGTCGAAGCCGGACTTGTCCCGGCGAAGCCCAAAGGTCGAAGCCGGACTTGTTTTTCCCTCTCTGCCCCATACCTCTCTGCCGTCGTCCAAAAAATTCTGGCGTGACAAGCCGGAGAAACGGAGAAGGTGACGGTTTGCCTGTTTTGGCGTTTGCCGAGACTTACTTACCGAGAGCTATAGCGATCTGTCAGAATTTGTGAAAATTTCTCTTGCACGTGACATAGCAACTGTTATATGCTTTTTTCGCTGTAGTTTGGGCGAGTTGTTTGTGCCGGGCTGGGGCTTGATAATGAAGTCTATCACGCCGTGAATACCTCCAGGCGGCAGACGGAAATGGAAATCGGCATGCGAATCCGTTTTACCGTACCCCTGGCTGGGCAACTCAGGGTTCAAGAGTCCACCGAACAAGTAACCGAACAAGTAAGACGCATCCTGGTTTGTTTAAAAGATGGACCCATGGGCGCGCGCGCTGCAATGCAATATCTTGGCTTACGCCATCGTCCGACCTTCCTTTATGATTACTTGCAGCCTGCCCTCCAGTGAAAATCCAGGCCATCGAAATCACCAACCGTGGCCAACGTCAAGCTTCGTAAAACGTTGTAAATAAATGATTTTCGATGTGTCGGCGTTGAAGAGACGGGATTTCCGGAAGGCGGCGAGCCCTCCACCATTTTTTAAAAAACCCTTCCTTATTGAGCCTTTTGCAAAAGGCTCAACCCAATCATTCTTGACAGTTTCAGCCACAAACTGTTTATTCTCATAGAAAACCTTGCCTCTTTGGGCAAGGCTTTGCAATTTGAATGACTGATTCAGATCCTGCCGAAACCGTGATGTACTATTGAAGGGAGTAGGCATTTCCTTATGCCGAATTATTTTTCCTAATTGCCTGGAAATAATTTCCAGTCAGCGGAGGTTGAAATGTCCATAGAAAAGGAAAGAGAAGTAAAGGAACTAATAGATAAACACGTTCAAAAGGTAGGAAAGTG
>WTCF01000100.1 GCA_013138705.1 Deltaproteobacteria bacterium | reverse complement strand
CCCCTTTCATCCCGAAGCCGTCAAAATCATCTATGCCAGCTTCGTAGTCTCTGTATACATAACCGCCTTTAATTGTCCCGGTGATCTTTGAGGTTGCTTCCCAGGTCAGGCCCAGCCATACACGGTTGGTATCAGAGTCAGTTGATGGAAGTCCCATGTCATTATTATTTTTATTGACATAGCCGTATTCAACAAGTGCTGAGGTCAGGGGCAAAAAACGGTAAAAAAGGTCAAAACCGACTTCATTTTGCGTGTAATTATCCAGTTCTGGATCCCACTGCCAGGATTTGTGAAAGCTGTTGAAATCCCTGTTTTCATTCCTGTAAAAACCTTTTATCTTATAGCGGTCGGCAAGCTTATAATATGTATCAAGGAAGAAGCGGTTCTGGTAGTAGTCATTCCTGATATCCTCTTTATAATCAGGTGCAACGGAATCACGTGCCCAATTGTCGCCAATCTGGATATTTAATCTGTTAAAGTCCAAATCGAGCATAATGTTGGCAAAATAATTGTCTGCTTGATAATTCTGATGGCGTGAAGGTTCGATAAATTCAGCCCGGCAATCCATATTTAAGAGATGTCTTTGTAAGGGAAGTTGAAACGCGATCTCAGGAGAAATAGTTGTTATGGCTGACCCTGTCTCCCCACTAGCCTGTTCGTATATATTGTCGTTATATTCTTCCTTAAGACTCAATGAAGGGTGAATCTCCAGTTGACCAAAGTGAATGTTACCAGGTATATCGGCCGGTTTTATGGCCAAACTAAGAAGAGGAATTGAAATAAAGGCAAGAAACACTGAAGACAAGAAAAATACTTTCCAATATCTTCTTCTTACATGAAATGCAGACATATCTTACTCCACATTAGATTAAGTTATCAGCAACCGAGTCCATTTATCACGAAGAAGGACTGTGAGGTGGCTCGGGTGGAGGATCGGGTAGCTCAGGCGGAGCCGGCGGAGTAGTCGGCGGCGCAGGACCTTCTTCCGGAGAAGCTATGCTGCACTCCCCTTGATGGACTGTTACCGTCTGTCCTTCGGAAGTCACCTCAACCGTGCCGGTAACAACACACACCGTTGCCTTATCCGTGTCAGGATCAATAAAAGCTCTGATCGTTACACTGTAAGACAATTTAAAGGTGCGCCAGCCATCCCCGGCGGATATGTCTAATATCTCCCCACCAGACAGGATTATGGTTTCTCCCTGATCATTGACGCTGATCGTTACGGCGGGAACTCCTTCAGTCGCAAAAGCCAGATGAAGCTGAAATACTGAAAATACAAAAAAGACTGAGCAGGCAATAATTTTAAGAAGCTTTCTCCCCGCACCTTCAGGCCCTTTTTCAATTTTATTCATTTCATCCCCCCTGTCTTATACTTACTGTTTTTTATATCGGAAACTTATTCAAAAACTAAAAGCGTTTTGGTCGGGAATTTTTCAAAAATCCTTGGGATGGCATCGTTTCACACTCGGCCTGCCATTGCTTGCTTGGAATCGTGTTGCTGATTTAAAAGCAAAAGATAGGCTGGACTTAAAAATGGTGAAATCATAAAATCATTTTATACCAGCGTTGATCTCTCAGTCAATAAAAAAGAGTTTTGCCGCAGGCGGCTGATTCAAATCGGCTCCTTACTGTTGTCTTTTTCCAGGACCAAGGCTATTCTGGTCCGTAATTTCTAAGAAAGGAGTTCAATGCTAATGCCTGATGAGGCATCCAATAAAGCCCTTCCCAAGGCCTATGACTTCCGTGACGTAGAACCGCACTGGTATAAAGAGTGGACGGAGAAAGGTCTTTTCACAGCCACGTTTGACCCTGAGCGTCCATACTTCTCCATGGTGATACCGCCTCCCAATGTCACGGGTGTACTGCATATCGGCCACGCCCTTAACAATACTCTTCAGGATATCCTTGTTCGATACAAAAGGATGGATGGATATAACACCCTTTGGGTCCCCGGAACAGATCATGCCGGTATTGCCACACAGATTGTGGTGGAGCGCCGTCTGGATGCGGAAGGTCAGTCCCGCCACGACTTCGGTAGAGAGAAGTTCATAGAGAAGGTCTGGGAATGGAAGGCCTCAAGCGGCGGCAGAATCATCAAGCAACTAAAGGGCCTTGGCTGTTCCTGTGACTGGTCAAGGGAAAGATTTACAATGGATAAGGGCCTTTCAAGGGCTGTAAGAGAGGTCTTTGTACGCCTGTATGAAGAGGGCCTTATATACAGAGGGAATTATATAATCAACTGGTGCCCGAGGTGCCACACTGCTCTTGCCGACATTGAGGTGGAGCACAAACAGACAGAAGGACGCCTGTGGTACATGCGCTATCCGCTTGCTGAAAAAGCAAAGGAAATCACCAAATCACCAAATCACCAAATCACCAAATTCATAACCGTTGCCACCACAAGACCTGAGACCATGCTTGGAGATACGGCAGTGGCCGTCCATCCGGAAGACCCCCGTTACAAGGATTTCGTCGGCAAGGATCTTATGCTCCCGCTGCTAAACAGGCGCATACCAGTGGTTGCAGATGCGGCGGTAGAGCCTGAGTTCGGCACAGGTGCAGTAAAGGTCACCCCTGCCCACGACCTTAACGACTTTGAGATAGCAAAAAGACAGGGGCTCCAATCCATCAATATCTTTGATGAAAACGCAATACTCACTGAAGCTGCCGGGCGATACGCCGGTCTCGACCGCTATGAGGCCAGAAAGCAGATCATTGTTGACCTGAAGAAACAAGGCCTGCTGGAAAAAGAAGAGGCCTACGACCTTGCAGTGGGCATATGTTATCGCTGCAAGACAGTGGTGGAACCCAGACTTTCAAAACAGTGGTTTGTAAAGGTTGCGCCCCTGGCGGAACCTGCCCTCAAGGCAGTGAAGGATAAGCAGACCATCCTGGTCCCGGCCTCCTGGGAAAGGACATATGATGAGTGGATGACCACTATCCGGGACTGGTGCATATCCCGCCAGATCTGGTGGGGGCACCGTATCCCGGCATGGACCTGCGCAGCCTGCGGCGAGGTCATTGTGGTAAGGGAGGAACCTAAAGCATGTCCCAAGTGCGGGAACACCGACCTTGAGCAGGAGAGCGATGTACTTGATACCTGGTTCAGTTCAGCCATCTGGCCCTTCTCTACCTTAGGATGGCCTGACAAGACCCCTGAACTTGAGACTTTTTATCCCACGTCAGTGCTTATAACAAGCTTTGACATCCTGTTTTTCTGGGTGGCCAGGATGATGATGATGGGCCTTCACTTCATGGGGGATGTCCCGTTTAGGCATGTATATCTACATGCCCTTATCAGGGACATCGAGGGTAAAAAGATGAGCAAGTCAAAGGGGAATGTAATTGATCCTTTGACCATCATGGAGAAATACGGAACCGATGCGGTACGCTTCACTCTGGCGGCCTTTGCAGCCCAGGGCAGGGACATAAAACTGGCAGAAGAGAGGATCGAGGGTTACCGTCACTTTGTCAACAAAATCTGGAACGCGGCCCGGTTTGTACTTCTTAATCTTAAAACCAGTGAAGATGCCGTGGCCGAGCCTCCTGAGCCTGATTCTTTTTCCGATCCATCAGAAAGGTGGATACTCTCACGCCTCAACCAGGTGACCGGCACTGTTCGGAAGGCCCTGGATGAATTTGACTTTGATGTTGCTGCAAAAGAACTATATCAATTTTTCTGGCATGAGTACTGCGACTGGTATCTTGAGCTTGCAAAGCCCGCGCTTACCGGAGCTGAACCTGATCGACAGAACGCGGCCAGATGGGTAACACTTACCGTGCTTGATCACAGCCTCAGGCTCTTTCATCCCTTTATGCCCTTTGTGACAGAGGAACTCTGGCACCATCTGCCGGGGCAAAGAGATCACATCATGGTCTCCCCCTTCCCCAAGCATGTTGATGCCTGGAGCGATGTCCAGGCAGAAGACATAATCAAACATGTTATGGAGGTGGTAAGCTCAATCCGAAACGCAAGATCTGAGCTTGGAATACACCCTGGGGCCAAAATAATTGTCATCGTCCTGCCACACTCTGAGAAGGCCTACGATTTTCTGGATTCTCAGGAAAAGGCCATAAATACCCTTGCCGGAGTGGAGACCCTGAACCTCCTGAGAGAAGGGGAACCCCGTCCTGAGGGTGCAGCTACGGTCATACTCGAAGATCTTGAGATTTTCATACCTCTTGAGGGATTTGTGGATATTGAGGAAGAACTTCGAAAGCTCACCAAAGAGGAAAAAAAGCTCGGCAAGGAGCTTGCCAAGACAGAGGCCAAGCTCAAGAATGAAAA
>WTCF01000120.1 GCA_013138705.1 Deltaproteobacteria bacterium | reverse complement strand
ATCATATCTACGTGCTGGAGCTTTCAGGGAATGAACTGCATGAAGATGAAGCAGCGCTTACCATGGCACAGGCCATAGCCGGCCCTGGCATTGAATATGACAACCAGCCATCTGAAGGCAAAGTAGGCTTTCGCGCAAAGACAGAAGGTCTGTTACATATAGACTGCCGGCACTTGTTGGCCTTTAACCTCCTTGGGGAGGTTATGCTGGCCACTTGCCATGATAACACAGTGGTCAGAAAGGGCGATCTTGTGGCCGCAGGCAGGTCAATACCGCTTGTGGTGCCTAAGCCGGTGGTGGATGAGGCAGTGTCCATCGCCTCAAATGCCGGCGGGCTCATCCGGGTCCTGCCCTGGAAGATTCGAAGGGGAGCCGTTTTGGTTACCGGTCAAGAGGTATTTGATGGTCGTATAAAGGACGCCTTCGGCCCAATAATGAAGGAAAAACTTAAGGACTACGGCGTTGATGTGTTATCAGTTTCTTTGGCTCCGGACGATGTGGAGATGATCCTGGAAGAGATAAAAAAAGCCCTTGGGCTGGGGGCCGAGTTGATATTATGTACAGGCGGGATGTCCGTTGACCCGGATGACGTGACCCGTGTGGCAATCAGGGAAGCCGGTGCAACGGACATAGTGTATGGAAGTCCGGTTTTACCCGGGGCCATGTTTCTGGTGAGTTATATCGGGGATGTGCCTGTCCTGGGGATTCCGGCCTGTGCCATGTATTTCCGTACCACCGTATTGGATCTGGTGCTTCCCAGAATATTGGCAGGGGAATGCATAGACCGGGAAAAGATTGCAGCTTTGGGCCATGGTGGACTATGTTTTAGCTGTAAGACGTGTAATTATCCACTGTGTCCTTTTGGCAAGGGGTGAAAAACAAGACATCGGCATTCAATTCGATAATACACGCTTTTTCGAAAAAAGTGTAAACTGGTATTAGCAAAATAGTCTCTAATTCATAATTCTTTAAGGATACTCGTATGTTCATACTAAGCAATTTCATTGGTTCTCTTGCCACGGTAGTTGATATTATTCTTAATCTCTACATGTGGATATTGATTGCCAGGGCCATCTTGTCCTGGGTTAACCCTGATCCCTATAACCCCATAGTAAGATTTCTGTATAACATAACCGAACCTTTAATGTACCGGGTTCGACGCATACTCCCTTTACAGTTTGGGGGAATGGATTTAACCCCTATGGTGATCATCATCGCAATAATCTTTTTACGTAGTTTTATCGTACCAACACTTCGTCAGTTGGCCTATCAGATTTCTTAGAGGTGTTATATGAATCTCTCCCCAAACGAAATACTTGAAAAGGAATTCCGCGCCAGGTTCCGGGGTTACGATCCCGAAGAAGTAGACTCCTTTCTTGAGGAAGTAAGTGAGATTATGACTTCTCTGATTAAAGAGAAGAATGCCCTGAAGGACCAGTTGATTGCATACAAGGGTCAGTTGGCAGATATGAAAAAGAGGGAAGAGGAGTTCAGGGAGGTCCTGACCTCAGCTCACAAGTTATCGGAGAAAATGAAGTCACAGGCCGAAAAAGATGTAGAACTCATGCATGAGAGGGCAAAACTGGATGCAGAGCGTATAGTTGCTGATGCCCATCAGGAGGCCGTCCAATTGGAGGAGCGAATAATGGGTCTCCGACGTATTCAGAGGGAGACTGCATATAAAATACGCTCTGTTCTCGAGGGCTATCTGAGGGTCATAGACGAGGAGGCCCTGCCACCGGAGGAGGTCGATCAGGCAATAAACTTTGCGGCATCTGAAATGAGAGCTATTCAGGAGATCCCTGGTGATCTATCTGAAGGGACGAATACTGTTTCCGGTAATGCAGAGGAGACAATCAGGGTAAACATGCCTTTTACATCTGATATTCTGGGAGAATCTGTCAATGAAGGTGGGCATGAGAATGATTCCCATGAGGAGAGACCAAGCCAAGATCCCAAGCTGGACTGAAATGTAACTATTCAGGTGGATAGGCTGAAGGTAGAAGGCTAATAGGGACAAAGCATGCGTGATCACACAAAACTGCGGGCATTTGAGTTGGCTGACGAGATTGCAGTATTAGTTTATAGGATTCATCTCTGTTCGATCGTTGCGAGATGGTTGAAGTACTTCAGTCTTCAGCCTTCAACCTTCCACCTGAATAGTTCGAAAATTATATCCTTGGTTGTTGTGGATATGGCTGTGCATCTTATGTAGTTGATTTAAAGAGCAACTTTGGCCTATCCGGATATCTGATTATTGAGAATCAACTCGAATGTAACGAACGATAATAGGGCAAAGTAAATTTGCCCGAAAATACATAAGATAGCAATATATCAAGACAAATTGGCTTGTCAATCAATGGTTATGACCCTTTTGCCAGATAGTAAATTGTAACAAATAAGACCTTGAATTTTTAGTATTATCTTGAATCGTACTGAGTTCATCGGGCAACACCACTATGATCAGCTACAAATTGAGCACATGACAAATGGAAAAAAACAAGCCTGAAACCTATGAG
>WTCF01000150.1 GCA_013138705.1 Deltaproteobacteria bacterium | reverse complement strand
TGGGTGAAATTTTTGACGGGGTCCAGCGTCCCCTTGAAATACTTCGAGGGAAATGGGGGGACTTTATACGCCGGGGAAAAACCGGAACAGCCCTTCCAAGGGACAGGGTGTGGCAATTTACTCCATCTGTAATGCCTGGCGCCATGGTCTCACCAGGCGAAATCCTGGGTGAAGTGCCGGAGTCACAGCTCATTACACATCGGATTATGGTTCCTCCCGGGGTGCAGGGGACCCTGGAGCGTATCTTGCCCAAAGGGGACTATACCCTTGATGATGTCATTGCAGTAATCCGGTCCCCTTCTGATAAAATTCATGAACTCAAGCTTTTCCACAGATGGCCGGTAAGAAAAATCCGCCCGTACCGGGAACGGCTGGTGCCCTCTGAGCCCCTCATAACCGGGCAGAGGGTAATAGACACTTTCTTTCCTTTGGCGAGGGGTGGTACTGCGGGCATACCAGGGGGCTTTGGGACAGGGAAGACCGTCGCCCAGCACCAGCTCTCCAAGTGGGCGGATGCGGACATCATAGTCTACATCGGCTGCGGAGAGCGGGGGAACGAGATGACAGGGGTCCTGGTGGACTTGCCTAAATTGCTGGATCCACGGACCCAGCACCCCCTTATAGAGAGGACCATTCTTATTGCTAACACTTCGGATATGCCTGTAGCTGCCCGGGAGGCCAGCATCTACACAGGCATCACCATAGCAGAATACTATCGGGACATGGGCTATGACGTTGCCCTCATGGCAGACTCCACCTCAAGGTGGGCAGAGGCCCTGAGAGAGATATCCGGCCGACTGGAGGAGATGCCAGCTGAGGAAGGTTTCCCGGCCTATCTGGCAAGCAGGCTTGCCGCCTTCTACGAACGTGCGGGACAGGTGGTGTCACTAGCGGGCAAAAAGGGCTCAGTGACCCTCATAGGTGCGGTTTCACCTCCGGGAGGAGACTTCTCTGAACCTGTAACCATGCACACCAAGCGCTTTGTCCAGTGCTTCTGGGCCCTTGATAAAGAGCTTGCAAGCGCCAGATACTTTCCTGCCATAAACTACCTTCAGAGCTATTCCGCCTATATCTCAGTGGTTGAGCCTTGGTGGACGGAGAAGGTGGGAAGCACCTGGAGGACCCTGAGGGAAAAGACCATCAACATCCTCCAGGAGGACTCAAGGCTGCAAAATATCGTAAAATTACTGGGAGAAGAGGCCCTGCCTGATGATCAGAAAAGAATTATCGAGGGGGCAAGGCTCATAAAGAACGACTTCCTGCAACAGAGCGCCTTTGACCCGGTGGATACCTATGCCGGCCCGGAAAAGCAGTTCCTCCTGCTTGATGTCATACTATACTTTATTGAACGTTTGGCCGATGTGGTAAAGGCCCGGATTCCTCTGTTCAGGGCCACAGAGCTTCCTGTGGTAGTTGAGATCCACAGGCTGAAGTTTACCCAGCGGGGTGATGACCCAGGCCCCTTCATATCCATCAAAGAACGGATAGACAAGGAGATCAACGCCCTTCTTCATAGGCAGAATACTTAGGGTATTAGGCTGTAGGCTGTTAGGGTATAGGGACAAAATAGAAATATGGAAACAGTTACAGGTCCTGCTATGAAAGGGGCACTGGAATACATAGGCCTTGACAGGATAAGCGGCCCCCTGGTGGTGATAAGCGGCGTTAAAGGTGTCGGTTTTGGTGAGGCTGTGGAGATCGTGCCTTCAGATGGCCCTCCCCGCCAGGGCAGGATACTCTCTATAAGCGAAGACGTTGCCGTGGTGGAGGTCTTTGAAGGGACCTCCGGCCTTGCACAGCCCACCACCAGGGTGCGTTTCCTTGGAAGGCCTTTTGAAATAATTGTTTCAAAGGAGGAGGTACTGGGACGGATTTTTGATGGACTGGGCCAGCCCCTTGATGGCGGGCCTGCCCCATTCAGGGGGGAGAGACGGAATATAAACGGCCTGCCCATAAACCCAGTGGCGCGGGCCTATCCACAGGACTTCATACAGACAGGCATATCCGCCATAGACGGCATGAATACCCTTGTGAGGGGTCAGAAACTGCCCATCTTTTCCGGAAGCGGGTTACCGCACAATGACCTTGCGGCCCAGATTGTGAGACAGGCGAGGCTCCTCACTGAGGATGAAGGATTTGCGGTGATTTTCGGTGCCATGGGAGTGCGCCATGACGAGGCAGAGACCTTCCGCCGCAGCTTTGAGGAAAGCGGGGTCCTTAAAAACGTGGCCATGTTCTTGAACATGGCGGATGACCCAACAGTTGAAAGGCTCATAACTCCCAGGATCGCCCTCACCGTTGCGGAATACCTGGCATTTGAACAAGGAATGCACGTCCTCGTGATCCTGACTGACATGACAAACTACTGCGAAGCCCTGAGGGAAGTGGCCACTTCCAAGGGAGAGGTGCCGAGCCGCAAGGGATATCCCGGATACCTCTACAGTGATCTTGCCTCTATATATGAAAGGGCCGGACATATAATCGACAGACCGGGCTCTATTACCCAGATAGCCATTCTCACCATGCCGGATGATGACATCACTCATCCTATCCCTGATCTAACAGGGTATATCACCGAAGGCCAGATAGTTCTCGATCGTTCTCTGGCCCAGCGGGGCATCTATCCCCCGATAAACGTATTGCCCTCTCTTTCCAGGCTTATGAGCGATGGTATCGGTGAGGGAAGAACCAGGAAGGACCACAGGAACCTCTCAAGCCAGCTCTATGCCGCCTATGCCCGTGCACGGCAGGTACAGCGGCTTGCATCCATTATAGGAGAAGAGGATCTTTCTGCAACGGACAAACTTTATCTTACTTTTGCAAGGGAATTCCACGAGCGTTTTTTGCAGCAAGGGACAGATGAAAACCGCACCATAACCCGGACACTGGAACTTGGATGGGAGATGGTGATGCTCCTTCCGGAGCAAGAAATCACCCGTTTAACGCCGGAAGAGATCGATCAATATGGTAGAATTAAGCGGTTAGCTGTTAGCCATTAGCGTTTAGCTTTGAAAAATAATGGAACGTATCCAGATACCCGCAACTAAAAGTAACCTCATTTGCCTGAAGGAAGAGCTGGTTCTTGCCCAGGAGGGGCTTGAACTCCTGGACCAGAAAAAGGAGATCCTTATCAATCGTATAGGCTTCCTGGCATCAAAGGCAGACTCGGTGCGAAAAGAAGTAAATCAACGCCTTCTCAGGACCTATGCCT
>WTCF01000185.1 GCA_013138705.1 Deltaproteobacteria bacterium | reverse complement strand
CGGCGGGGAGGCGTTTCACTCAACCGTGATTATTGATGAAGACGTGATCGCAGCCATTAAGAAAAACATTCCCCTGGCCCCTTTGCATAATCCTCCCAATCTGATGGGGATTGAGGTCGCCGGATCGATCTTTCCGGATGCGCCGCAGGTCGCGGTATTCGATACGGCATTTCATCAAACCATTCCCAGCCATGCCTATCTCTATGCTATTCCCTACGAAATGTATGAGCGGCACAAGGTGCGGCGTTACGGTTTCCACGGCACCTCCCATGCCTATGTCTCCGGGCAGGCGGCGGAGTATCTGGGCCGTTCGCTCACAGAGCTTAATCTCATTACGATTCATATCGGCAACGGGGCCAGCATGGCTGCCATAAAAAACGGCAAATCCGTTGATACCACCATGGGCATGACTCCTCTTGCCGGACTGGTGATGGGAACACGTTCAGGAGACATTGATCCCGCCCTGCCTTTTTTCATGGCTGACCACCTGGGTATGTCATTGCAGGAGATAGACGGGCTGCTCAACAAGGAGAGCGGCCTCAAAGGACTATGCGGCACCAATGATATGCGGGAAGTCATTGAAAAAATGGAAAAGGGCGATAAACGGGCGGCAGTAGCGCTTGATATTTATACCTACCGGATTAAAAAGTACATAGGTGCATATTTTGCGGCCCTTGGAGGTGTTGATGCCATCATTTTTACAGCAGGAGTTGGGGAGCATGCACCACTCATACGGGAGAAATCGTGTCAGGGGCTGATCAGGCTCGGCATTGAAATCGATACACACAAGAATGCCGCCCCTGGCGGCAGTATCCAGGAGATCAGCACCCCGGACAGCGAGGTCAGGGTACTGGTGATTCCCACCAATGAGGAGCTTAAGATCGCACAGGAGACAAAAGAGGCGATTGAGAATGCATAAAGAGGAATCGGACTCTATAAAAACTATAACTACACCCCGCCTGACTCGGCTGGGTATCAGGATTACCGGAAAAAAATTGAAGAACTAGCGGCGAAGTATTCTGTGGTTTATTAGCTGTTGCATAGTTCCGAGTAGGGAACCAACCCAGGAGATGCTGACATGGACATTTATGATGTAGTTGTTATTGGTGCTGGACCAGGGGGGCTTGCCTGTGCCATTAAGGCAAAAGAACTGGGGCTGAGCTGTGTCGTCCTGGAAAAAGGGACAAGCGTGTTGCAAGGCATCATTGATCACTATCCAAAGGGCAAGACAGTGTATCCCACAATCCCCAAAGGGGAAAGCGGCAAGTATGCTGTTGGAGACTTTGAACCTGTTCGTGAGCCGGTGGAGGATTATCTGGCCAAGATAAGGGCCTGCCTGGAGAAATATGAGGTACCTGTCCAGTTTGGCCAGGAGTTCAAGGAAATCGTTAAAGAGAACAGGGAGTTCAAGGTGGTCACTACTCAGGACCATTATATGGCTTACAATGTGATCTTGGCCTTTGGAAGGAATGTACCTGCTGATTTGGCAGTATACGGAGAGGCCGACATGGTGGCCCGCCGCCTTCATAATCCGGAGAACTACATTGGTGATTCTATTCTGGTTATAGGGGGAGGCAATGCAGCGGCTGATGTGGTTGCCGCCCTATCCAAGGCCAAGAGGGAAGCCGATGACGACACCCCGGTCTATTGGGCTAACAGAAAAGAGCAGTTCAAGGTGGAAAAAGATGTAGCCCGTGACTTAGGGGAAGAAATCCTATTAGGAGGGTATATAAGAATCCTTCAGGAGGCCATCCCGGCACTCGGGGGTTTGGACCGGGATGGTGTGCAAAGACTGTTCATTTTTACCCGGACCGTTGATTTGGAGGGCGATATGAGGTTGCATGAAGGACTGAGCTTTCCAATGAAGCACGTCATTGCTTGTATAGGAACCAAGGGGCCTGCTCCTATATTTGAGGCACTGGGGCTTCGGCAGATCACTTCCGCAGAGATTAGTGGCAAGGAAGCCAAGGCCGGCAAGAAAGAGACCATGTTTGTTGAGCTCACACCTGAGTTTCAGACCAGTATCGAAGGGATTTATGCGATTGGAGCAGCCATAAGCCCCGCTTATGTGATTATTCAAGAGGATGGCACCCTTGAAAAACAAAAGCACCCTGACCTGATTTTTGCGGCGGTAAGAGACGGTGTCCGGGCTATGGAGGACATAGCCCGACGCAAATCAGAGACTTTGTAATACAACCTTGAGAATACCATCTAAGAATCAATTCCTATAGGGCCTCTTAATAGGGGGGTAGAATCGTATCATGGCAAAAAAGAGACCTGTCTGCCTTATAATAATGGACGGCTGGGGCATTGCGCCGGCTGATAAAAGAAACGCCCTGGCAAGAGCCCATACGCCTAATCTTGATAGATATCTATCCGAGTTTCCCAATGCTGTTTTAAAAGCACACGGCCTTAATGTCGGACTGCCCGAGGGTAATCAGGGTAATTCCGAAGTCGGCCATCTTAACATCGGCGCCGGCAGAATAATAAAACAGATGCTTGTGCGCATTAACAGCGACATTGAGGATGGGAGCTTCTATGAGAATGAGGTCCTTAAAGGTGCTGTTGAACATTGCAGAAAAAACAGATCAAATCTCCACCTTATGGGCCTTATACAGGACCAGGGTGTCCATGCCGTCACCAGTCACTGCAACGCCCTGCTTATGCTTTGCAGTGAGATGGATTTTGATAATGTTTATGTCCATATTTTTTCAGATGGACGCGATACTCCGCCCAGGTCCGCAGCAGAATATATAGAAGATCTGGAGGCCGGAATAAAGAAAGCAGGCAGGGGAAAAATCGGCAGCATTACCGGAAGATACTATGCCATGGACCGTGATACGAACTGGGACAGGGTCAAGATCGCATACGACGGCTTCACTGAACTGAAAGGCATAGTCTGTAAGGACTGGAAAGAGGCCATTGAGAATGCTTATGCCGCCGAAGAGACCGATGAGTTTATCAAACCGAGAATAATCAAAGGGTTTCCGGGAATTAAAGACGGCGACGCAGTGATCAACTTCAACTTCAGGCTCGACCGGGCAAGGGAGATCACCCATGCCTTTACTGATACGAATTTCAAGGAATTTGAGAGACGCAAGCTTGATATAAAATACGTAGGCTTTACAAATTACTATGATGACGGTGAGTTTGAGATAGCGTTTCCTCCTGTGAGGCATAAGAATATCCTCGGAAAGGTACTCAGCGATCATGGTCTCAAGCAACTGAGATGTGCCGAGACAGAGAAATACGCACACGTGACCTTCTTTTTTAACGACTCCAATGAGACCCCCTTTGAAGGTGAGGACAGGATACTGGCACATTCTCCCAAGGTAGCAACCTACGATCTGCAACCGGAAATGAGTGCTTATGAGGTAAGAGATAAGCTCCTGGAGGCTATTGCCGCTGATAAGTATGATGTGATTATCTGTAATTTCGCCAATGGCGATATGGTGGGCCATACCGGTGTTTTTGATGCAGTCGTCAAGGCAGGGGAGACTGTGGATGAGTGCGTAGGTGCGGTCACTGATGCTGTTCTTGTAAAAGGGGGCGCGGTTATCATAACTGCCGACCACGGAAACGGTGAATGCATGTTGCTGGATGATGGCTCTCCCATGACGGCCCACACAACCAACCCGGTCCCTGTTATTGTCTGCGGTGCCGGCGACGTTGAGCTGATAAAGGATGGCAAGCTTTGTGATCTCGCCCCTACTATGCTTAAGATACTGGAGATTAATCAACCTGCTGAGATGACAGGAAGGCCGTTGTTTTGACATTGATGATTGAGGAATTGAAGAATTGTGGGAGAAATACCATGAGCACATCTAATCTGAAACAAGCCGTAACAAAAGACAGGTTTGACGCTGTCCTCTTCGATCTCGATGGCGTCCTGACAGATACTGCAAGAGTTCACGCTGATTGCTGGAAGAGGTTGTTCGACGATTTTCTGAGACGGCGAGCTGCGGAACTTAACGAGCCATTCCGGCCCTTTGAGATCGCGACTGATTACAAACTGTACGTGGACGGCAGGCCCCGTTCTGATGGTATCCGGGGTTTTCTCGAATCCCGCAGCATTCAAGTGCCCTACGGTGACCCTGAATCGCCTCCGAACAACAAAACGATCTGTGGCCTCGGAAACCTCAAAGATGAAATGGTAAAGGAGGTACTCGACGCAGAGGGTGTCGAGGCATACGAAGGATCCGTAGCTTTTGTGCATCATCTCCGCAGCCAGGGGATCAAGACGGCTGTCGTCTCGGCGAGCAGCAACTGCGAAACTGACAAAATACATTACATACCATACCTCGAGGGGTGTCCCGCCGGGAGAACTGTGTGTAAGGGGTGAACGGACCATGGATCGAGCCGTGGGGCATGGTTTCCAGGATCTGCTGGCAGGCCAGCAGGAGTACCTGGATGATTTCTGGCAGAGGAGTGATATAAAATTTTATGGCGGCCACCCGAAAGGCCAGCAGCTCTTGCGCTGGAACCTTTTTCAGGTCATCCAGGCGTCCGCGCGCGCGGAAGGCGCCGGCATTCCCGCCAAGGGACTGACAGGCCACGCCTACGAAGGCCATTATTTCTGGGACACTGAGATCTATATCCTGCCGTTTCTGATATACACGGCGCCGCGCATTGCCAGGAACCTGCTGAAGTTCCGGCACAGCATGCTGGACAAGGCCCGGCAGCGTGCCAGGGATGTAAATCTGAGGGGAGCGCTCTTTCCGTGGAGGACCATCAACGGCGAGGAGGCATCAGCGAACTATGCGGCGGGAACGGCCCAATATCACATCAATGCGGACATCATGTACGGTTTGAGGAAGTACGTTGAGACAACAGGTGACGAGGCCTTTCTCTACGAGGAGGGAGCTGAGATGTTGGTGGAAACGGCCCGCTTGTGGAATGATCTCGGATTCTATTCCAGGAGGAAGGGCGGCAAGTTCTGCATCGATTGTGTGACAGGACCGGATGAATACAACACCCTCGTGGACAATAACACCTATACCAATCTCATGGCGCAGGAGAACCTGCGGTACGCGGCAGCGACGATCGAGTCGCTTCGAAAGGAACACCCGGAGAGTTTTGTGGTATTGATGGACAGGATCGGTCTGGATATCTCCGAGGTCGAAGAGTGGAAGAGAGCTGCCGGGGCGATGTATATCCCCTTTGATGAAAAAATGGGGATTCACCCGCAGGACGACAGCTTCCTCGATAAACAGGTCTGGGACTTTGAAAATACTCCTGCTGACAAATATCCGCTTCTCCTTCATTACCATCCACTCGTGATCTATCGATACGGAGTGATCAAGCAGGCCGATATCTTGCTGGCCATGGTTCTTCTCGGGCGCGACTTTTCCCTGGAACAGAAAAAACGCAACTTCGATTACTACGATCCGTTGACCACCGGGGATTCCTCTCTTTCGGTCTGTGTTCAGAGTGTCCTGGCATCGGAGTTAGGCTACACCCGGGAGGCGATAGAATATTTCAAATACGCCGTGCTAATGGATCTCGCAGATGTCGCAGGCAACGTCGAAGACGGGGTCCATATCGCATCCATCGGCGGCACATGGCTGGCCACCGTGTATGGATTTGCAGGCATGCGGGATTACGACGGGCAGGTGTCATTCAACCCGAGGCCGCTGCCCCCCGGGCCGGAGAAGATTTGTTTTCCCTTGACCATTCGTGGCCGGATGCTGGAAGTGAGTATCGAACGAGAGTCCGTCACCTATTCATTGCGAGAAGGTGATGGCCTGGAGATCCGGCATGGAGATGAAGAGATCCGGCTCTCGCCGGATGCCCCGGTCGCGGTACGACAGCACTGCAAGCTGCCCGGGCCGTAACGGACTGAGTCCCTATCCAATCCATAGAGAAGGAAAAAGCCATGACACTACCAGCCAACAAGACAAAAATCGTCTGCACTATCGGGCCGGCCTCCGAGTCACCGGAGGTCATGGAACAGATGATCCTGGCGGGCATGGACGTAGCGCGTCTCAACTTTTCGCACGGCGATTTCGCGAGTCACAAGAAGGTGATCGGGAATATCCGCGAGGCCTCACGCGCAACCGGCCGGCGTGTCGCAATCATGGCGGACCTGCCCGGCCCCAAGATGCGTGTCGGCCAACTGGCACAAGAGCCGGTCGAGCTGGAGCCAGGCGATTCCTTCACTCTTACTACGGAAGATATTACCGGCAACAGCGAGCGTGTATCAATGAGCTTCTCCCGCCTGCCGCAGGTCGTGAAGCCAGGCAATACTTTGTATCTTAATGACGGCTTTATCCAGCTAGAGGTCGTGAGGGTGAAAGGGAATGACGTTGAGTGCCGGGTCCTGGTCGGTGGCGAATTGCGCTCCCGCAAGGGCCTTAACCTGCCCGGGATTGACTTGGGTATCACGGCGTTTACCGATCGCGATCGCGATTGCCTGAAATTTGCCTTGGAGCAAGGCGTGGATGCGGTCAGCCAGTCTTTTGTAGAAAGCGCTGCGGATATTGCCGCTGTGCGCGATGCGGCAGCGGCCCTGGGTCACGATCCGTTCATCATCGCCAAGATCGAACGCTCCGGGGCGCTGGACCGCATGGACGAAATCCTCAGGGCTGCGGACGGCATCATGGTCGCCCGGGGAGACCTTGGGGTGGAAATACCCATTGAGCAGATCGCTGCCGTCCAGAAACGCATAATGCGGAAGGCCAACCTCCTGGGAAAACCGGTAATCACCGCCACGCAGATGCTGGAGTCCATGACTACTAACAAACGCCCTACCCGTGCGGAGTCCACGGATGTGGCCAACGCCATCCTCGACGGCACGGACTGCGTGATGCTTTCCGGGGAGTCGGCAATGGGAAAGTATCCGGTAGACGCCGCAGGCATGCTGGCCAAGATCGCCGCGGCAATTGAGGTTCACCGCCCGGGCTATTATGCCCGGGAGGCCTTGAGGGAATTCGGCCCTGAAGGGAGTGGTAGGCTTGCGGATCTGATCGCCTTGAGCGCTGAGAATATATTGAAGCGCTTTTCTCTGGCCGTGGTGATGGCCCCAACTTACAGCGGTGCATCGGCAAGAGACGTCACGCGCTCGAGGCTTCCGGTATGGATAGCCGCCATCAGTCCACAGGAAACGACCTGTCAGCAGTTACAGTTCTCCTACGGGATCTACCCGGTGCACGAGCCTGATTATCCGGAGAACTGGAAGCAATATGCCCGGGACTGGCTGCGATCTCACGGGGTAGAGGGAAACCTGGTGCTCATGACCGAAAGACCATCGATTAAGCATCCTGAGGTAAATACCCGCATAGAGCTTTTGGACCTTGCAGTAAAAAAGTGAAAAGAGGTAAACACAAATGACTAACAAAGGAAACTCGCAAATCACAAAGGTAATGGCCAGGGAGATCCTGGACAGTCGTGGTAATCCTACCGTGGAAGCTGAGGTGAGCCTGGCATGCGGGATCACGTCCAGGGCCGGGGTGCCCTCAGGGGCGTCCACCGGCTCTCGTGAGGCGTTGGAAATGCGTGATAGCGACGCTGAACGTTTTGGAGGCAAAGGCGTGCTCAAGGCAGTGGATCACGTCAACGGAGTTATCAATGACGCGCTAAAAGGCAGGGATGCTTGCCATCAGGCGATGATCGATAAGGTGCTTATCGATCTTGACAGCACACCCAACAAGGCCAATCTCGGAGCCAACGCCATCCTGGGCGTGTCCCTGGCCGTGTCAAGGGCGGCGGCCATGGCGGCGGGGCTTCCTCTTTACCGGTATCTCGGCGGTGCATGCCCTGGGCGTCTGCCTGTGCCCATGCTCAATATTATGAATGGGGGAACCCATGCACGGTGGCAGGGCTCTGATTTTCAGGAGTTCATGGTTTGCCCTTATGGCGCCGGAAGCTTCCGGGAAGCACTCCGTTGGGCCGGCGAGATATACCACGCATTACGCTCAGTGCTGATGGACGCAGGCCACCACGTGGGCATCGGTGACGAGGGTGGCTTTGCGCCTGATGTCTCCTCCAACGAGGAACCCCTGGAAGTCATTGTCAAAGGGATCGAGAAGGCCGGTCTCAGGCCGGGCCCTGATGTGGGTATTGCCATGGACCCAGCCTCAAGCGAGTTTTTTAAGGACGGCCAATACAACCTGCGCACAGAAAACCGGACATGCTCTTCCGAAGAGATGGTGGACTACTATGAAAAACTTGTTAACGCCTACCCCATCTGCTCGCTGGAAGACGGCCTGGCCGAGGATGACTGGGACGGCTGGCAAATTCTCAACCAGCGTCTGGGCGGAGTGATCGAACTGGTGGGAGACGATCTTTTTGTCACGAACGTGGAATACATAGCCATGGGTATTCGTGAAAACTCTGCCAATTCCGCCCTTATCAAACTCAACCAGATCGGCACCCTGACTGAGACCATTGAAGCGGTAAGGATGTGTCAGCAGGCAGGATGGGGGGCATGCGTCTCACACCGCAGCGGAGAGACCGTAGACAGCTTTATCGCCGATATGACCGTGGCCCTGGATACCGGGCACCTCAAGACCGGCGCACCTGCCCGGGGTGAGAGGGTCGAGAAGTATAACCAGTTGATGCGCATCGAGGAAGACCTGGGCAGTGCTGCCCGGTATGCAGGCAAGGACGCTTTTATACGGCCGGTGCGTTTTTGATACTTCACTTTTTTCGTAAAGAATGAATATGTAAGGAGTGAACATGAACAGCAAGCAGACGGAAAGGCCGTGTGATTTGGTGCTATTTGGCACACTGGGCGATCTGGCGCGCCGGAAACCTGCAATGATTACCTGGCCCTGCCCAATGTTATGTGCGTTGGCGGCTCCTGGCTGGTGCCCCCTGATGCTGTTGAGAATGGACGCTGGGATGAGATCACGGCACTGGCCAAAGAAGCGGTAAGGATGTGAGCAATGAGTTTATAAGAAAGAATAGGGGGTATTTTTCCTAAAGAAACGGACATCTCTAACGAATTCACAATAAAAGTCTAAGATACTGAATAACTTAGTAGAGCATGTCATTTATTAACAATTTATTTTATGGGGGTGAATTATGACTGGAGAAAAACAAGATTATTTCACTTCGTTTTATGAGGTGGCAAAGGTTGTCAATGCCTCATTGAAAACTTCTCAGGTACTTGAGGAAATAGTGTCTTGTGTTGCAAAGGCCATGAAGGTCAAGGCCTGCTCCCTGAGGGTCCTCGAGTCACGAAAGAAAAGGCTGCTGATGGGAGCATACTGCGGACTATCGGATAGCTACATCCGCAAAGGCCCTATCCTGGTTGAGGAAAGCGGTCTGGATAAAAATGCCCTTAGCGGAAAAACAATCT
>WTCF01000031.1 GCA_013138705.1 Deltaproteobacteria bacterium | reverse complement strand
AAATCGATACTCAGTTTATGTCAGGTCCCCTACTCATGAAATCTGATCCAAAGTTGTTGGAGCAGGTCTTTGTAAATTTCATTACCAATGCCATTCATGCTATCCGAAGTAAGGGGGAAGACAAAGGGTATATCCGGATAAAGACCCTTTCAATAAACTCGGATGTGGAGATAAGTTTTGAAGACAATGGTACCGGGATCACGGAGGAAAACCAAAAAAAGATCTTTCAACTGTTTTTCTCCACCAAGGCTCCGGGCAAGGGTACAGGCCTTGGCCTCTCAATCAGCCAGAATATAGTAAAGAAGTTGGGCGGAACCATCACTCTTGACAGCAAGGTTGGAGTCGGTACCAACTTCACCGTGCGACTCCCGCTCTCTTAGGTTGGCAAAAAAATGCCTAAATAATCATTTCCTTATTTATGCGGCATTATTTTGCCACTTTCCAATGCCGTCCAATCTGTTCCCGTCTCAAACCAAATTAGAATAAAAGCTGTAAAATCAATACGTTAAATAGCAATACGGCAATCAATGAGTGGCTGGCACATCTATTGCTATTAAACAGTCAACTCGTCTCGTCCGTTTCCCAAAATTGCATACCGATCAAAAATAGGGGAGGGGAACCTGTTGGATAAGCAAGAGGAAGAAGGGCTGGGGAGCAAGCACAATACCAGCAAAGTAGAAAACTCGGATCAAGGTCCGGGGCGTCGAAAGAATTTTGGCCCTTATGTGGTCACATTCTTTATCATGTTCGGCGTCTGGGTCGTCCTTTCAGGCAAGTTTGATCCCTTTCATCTCAGCCTCGGGGTTATCTCTTGCGCAATCGTGGCTTACCTTTCGGCCGACCTGTTGCGTCCTTCCATGAGAGGTCTTTTAATTCTGTTGGTCCGATGGGTCCCGTATCTCCTGTGGCTGATGAAGGAAATCTTCAAAGCAAACCTTCATGTTACATATCTTGTCTTCCATCCAAGGATGATGGACCTGATAGACCCCAGAATTGTTAAATTCCAAAGCAAGCTGGAGGGCGACCTGGCCTTGGTCACCTTTGCCAATTCGATCACCCTCACTCCCGGCACTATTACAGTCAATGTATCACCCGATGGTGATTTTAAGGTTCATGCCATTGACAAGGTGTCTGGTGAGCCCTTGCCGGGCGAGATGGAGGCCAGGGTTGCCAAGGCATTTGGGGAGGACTGATGGATAGCATATTTTTGTACTCGAGTCTTTACTTGGCCTTTTTGATGGTCCTTTCCTTAGTCCGGGCCGTGCTTGGGCCAACGGTCCTGGACCGGATGATTGGCGTCAATGCCATCGGGAGCAAGACCGTCGTATTACTTATTATGATCGGTTTTCTTTACCATCGGATGGATATGTTTGTAGATATTGCCCTGGCCTATGCCATGCTAAACTTTTTAGCAGTACTTGCGGCTTCAAGATACTTTCAAAAGCGTAGAGGATTGTACGATGAAGCGCTGTATCGGTAAAGACTACTCGAGGATTCTCGTAGCAAGGACAGGCAGCATGCCAATGCCCGCAACAGGAGTTTACGAGGGAGCCGGGAGGTTTTGACAAATGGATATCATGAATATCATTGTATGCGTGCTGTTGTTCTCCGGGCTGTTTTTCCTTACAGGGGGGGCAGTGGGGATTCTGCGTTTTCCTGATTTCTATTCCCGGCTCCACCCAGCCGGTAAACTCGACACCCTTGGCTCCCTTCTGGCCATGACCGCCTTTGCCCTCTTTAACCTCCATCATTTTTCCCTGGGCGCCTTGCTGACCAGCCTGAAGCTTCTCCTTATTATGGTTTTTATATTTCTGGCCAGCCCCACAGCAACCCACGGCATTGTTGACGCCGGCGTCAGGGCCGGTTTGGCCCCGTGGACCAAGGGAGAGAAAAGGAGGTAACCCATGATCTGGCCGATAGATCTGGCAATTCTTACCTTGGTCGTTGTCGCAGCCATCGGTGCTCTTACGGTCAAGGATTTGCTGGGCGCTTCCGTACTGTTTGGGTCTTACAGTTTCATGATGTGTCTGCTCTGGTCCATCATGGGAGCAGTGGATGTGGCCTTTACCGAGGCTTCGGTCGGAGCCGGTGTCAGCACTGTCCTTTTTGTTGCTGCTGTTTTCCGCACATCAAGGAGGACAAGAGATTGAAGATCATCGGACTCATCATAACAGTCGTGACAGGCGCACTGCTTTTTTACGCCGCAGGTGATTTTCCAGCGTGGTCAGACCCGGCATCTCCGGCCAGCACATATCTTTCTCCTCACTTTATTGAAAAGACCATGGAGGAGACTTCAGTACCCAACATTGTGACCGCTGTGCTTGCAGACTATCGTAGTTTTGACACCATGTTTGAAACCGCTGTGATCTTTTCAGCAGGCGTTGTATGTTTTTTTCTCCTGCGAATCTCTCGCCGCGAAGAGGAAGAGCCTGAAACAAGGTATTACCGGCATGTCCTCACCGGCGTAACCATACAACTCAAAGAAGGACACAAGATGCCGCCGTCCGCTGACTTTGAACGGATCGACTCCATGTGGACCCCTCCCGACCTGATTATAAAGACGGGATGTCGTTTATTAATCCCCTTTGTTCAGCTCTTTGGCCTGTATGTAATCGCCCATGGACATCACAGCCCCGGCGGCGGATTCCAGGGAGGTGTTATCCTGGGGGCAAGTGTCATCTTGCTTGCCATCTCCTACGATCTGAGAACTGCTGTCAGACGAATGAGCGAGAAGCTCATAGGCATCCTTTGTGCTGCCGGCGTCTTGATTTATGCCTGCACCGGTGCCCTATGTCTATTGTTAAAGCTGAATTTCCTGGACTACAGCGCTCTTGCGGGGATACTTCATGTCGACCCGATTACTGCACGATCCCATGGCATTCTCATGGTGGAAATCGGGGTAGGGATTGCTGTCCTCGCCACCATGATCTGGATCTATAACAATATCTCATCTGCAGGCAGATACAGACAGGGGCTTTAGGATATGACCGACCTGATTTCAATGGTTGTTGCCAAATATAACTACTGGATTTACATCACCTTGATGATGATCGGGCTATACGCCATAATCGCCAAGAACAATCTTGTAAAAAAGATCGTGGGCATGAACATCTTTCAAACCGCCATCATCTTGTTTTACGTGTCCATTGGCGTCAAAAAAGGAGCCACGATTCCTATCTTAGAGCATGGCCACGGCCCCGATGCGCACCACGTGGTGCATGCCGTGGACTATATTAATCCATTGCCTCATGTGCTGATGCTGACCGCCATCGTGGTGGGCGTAGCCACCCTTGGGGTGGCCCTGGCTTTGGCCATAAGGGTCTACAATAACTATAACACCCTGGAAGAAGATGAAATCCTGGCGCAGATAAGGGAAAAATGAGCGAACAGTATCCTGCACTCCTTGTCGTTGTCCCGCTCCTGTCGGCCCTTGTCGTCAGTATTGCCGGATGGGTAAACAAGAGATTGTGTTTCCCCATTGCTGTTGCCGCCCTGGGTGTGGCTGCCTGGTCAGCCGTTGGTCTGCTGCTCAGGGTCCTGGATGAAGGTGTTATCGTCTATAAATTAGGCGGATGGTCGCCCCCTATGGGCATAGCCTACTATATAGATTATCTTAATGGCCTTGTTCTTCCGGTGGTGTCCATAGTTGCCCTCCTTAATTTAATAGCAAACAAAAAGAGTATTGAGCAACAGTTTCCGGACAAAATAGGCCCCTTTTATACATTATATCTCCTGATGGTAACCGGTCTATTGGGTATTGTCGTTACAGGAGATGCCTTTAACCTGTATGTGTTGCTGGAGATAGCGGCGCTCACCGGCTACGGGCTGCTTGCCATGGGAGAGGAGCGTGCCCCGCTGGCGACCCTTAATTACCTGTACATGGGTACAATCGGGGCCTGCTTCTATCTGTTGGGCGTTGGATATCTCTATATTGTCACCGGTTCATTGAATATGGTGGATATCGCCCGGTTATTGCCCCCGCTTTATCAGTCTAAGGCCGTGCTGGCCGCTTTCATCATCTGTATGGTCGGGGTATGGCTCAAGATGGCCTTTTTCCCCCTTCACGCCTGGTTGCCCAATGCCTATACATATGCCAATTCTGCGGCCAGCAGCCTGATTGCCCCGCTGGTAACCAAGGTGATGATCTATGTGATGATTCGCCTCATGTTGACTGTTTTTACCCCGGAATTTGCCTTTAACACCTTGGCCGTGAGCAACGCCATTGTCTGGCTTGCTGTCATCGCCATTGTCATGGGCGCTGTTCTTGCCCTGGCAGAGCGCAATTTGAAGAAGATGCTGACCTACATCGTCGTGGCGGAAGTGGGCTATATGGTCGGTGGCGCATGGCTTGGAAACCGGGATGGCATGACAGGGGCGATCCTCCATATTGTAAACGATGCCTTGATGACCCTTTGCGTCTTTATGGTTGTGGGCAATATTGTCTACAAGGTCAAGGGATATGCCTTTGAGGACTTACAGGGATTGTTCCGTAAAATGCCCTTTACCATGGGGGCCTTGGTGATAGGCGCCATGTCCATCATCGGGGTGCCGCCCACCTGCGGTTTCTTCAGCAAGTGGTATCTGATCGTCGGGGCAATTTCTGCAGGCCACTACGGTTTTATGGCGGCACTTATATTCAGCAGTATGGTCAGCGTGGTCCTGTTTTTCAGGGTCTTTGAGATCTGCTTTTACGAGCCTTTTGCCGATCATCACGGGCATGATAATCATCCGGGAGGGATGGATGAGGCCCCGGTCAGCATGGTGGTTCCGCTCTTGATCGTAGCTGTCATTCTGATCGTGGTCGGTCTTTATACAGGTGATATTGTAAACCATGTTATCCGGTTCGCCATCCCCGAGACGATGGTGTGATGGATATGGAAACGATCATATCAATAAAACCCTTGCTGGCCGTGCTGGTTTCTTTGCTGGTTGTCCCTATTCTGGTGTTAAGCGGGAAGCGGCCGAATGTCCGCGAGGCATGCACGTTTCTGGCAGCCGGTGTAAAATTCCTGATCGTCCTCTCTATGGTGCCTGTGATCTTGAATGGTACTCAGATCGTATATACGATCGCCGAAGTCATCCCTGGAGTGGCGATAAAACTCAGGGTTGACGCCTTCGGGATATTGTTCGCACTCGTCTCTTCTTCGCTGTGGATTGTGACATCGGCCTATTCCATAGGTTACATGCGAGGGTTGAAAGAACACAGCCAGACCAGGTACTTCTGTTTCTTTGCCCTTGCCCTTTCAGCTACTATCGGTGTGGCCTTTTCAGCCAACCTGCTGACCCTCTATCTCTTTTACGAGATGCTTTCTTTTGCCACATATCCTCTGGTCACACACCATCAGGACCATGAGGCGCGCAGCTCAGGGCGGAAATATCTGCTCTACATCGTTGGAACCTCTATCGGGTTTGTATTACCGGCTATGCTCATCTCTTACAGCCTGGCCGGAACCCTTGATTTTTCGAGTCAGGGCTTCTTGGCCGGAACCGGATCAAATACCTTGATAGGGATCCTTTGTTTTATGTTCCTTTTCGGATTTGCCAAGGCAGCGATCATGCCGTTTCATTCATGGCTTCCGGCAGCCATGGTGGCACCCACGCCTGTAAGCGCCTTGCTGCACGCCGTGGCTGTTGTGAAGGTGGGGGTATTTTGCGTTGCCAGGGTATTGACAGGGGTCTTTGGCACAGACTTGTTGTTTTCGCTAAACCTGAACGTGCCGATTATCTATATTGCATCTTTTACTATCATGGCCGGCTCGCTCATTGCCCTGTCTCAGGACAACCTTAAAAGGCTTCTCGCCTTTTCCACCATCGCCCAACTCTCCTATATTGTACTGGGCATCGCGCTGCTATCTCCCAAGGGGATGACCGGTGGCATGCTCCATATTGCAATGCATGCCTTTGGAAAAATCACCCTGTTTTTCTGTGCCGGAGCGATCTTTGTAGCCACGGGTAAAAAGAATATCAGCGACATGATAGGGATCGGCCGGAGGATGCCAGTGACCATGGCGGCCTTTTTTATCGCTTCGTTGAGCATTATAGGGATGCCCCCTTGTGGCGGTTTCATCAGTAAATGGTATCTGGTCCTGGGGACGCTCGAGGCCCATCAGATGCCGATCCTGTTTGTGCTGCTCACCAGTTCCCTGTTGAATGCCGCCTACTTCATGCCATTTGTTTACAAGGCTTTTTTCTGTAGGCCCGAAGACGCCATGTTTGAGAACAAGGTGCAAGAGGCCCCGGCTTTTTGCGTGGTGCCTTTGGTTATCACAGCGACAATTTCCGTGATTCTGCTTTTTTATCCACAGCCTTTTCTCAGGCTGGCCAGAATGATGGTGCAAAGTATAACCGGAGTATGAGCCATGACAGACGAGAGGACAGACGAAATAGAAGGCAAGATGGAACTTGGCCATGAGCCTGTTCCGCCTTTTCGGACCATTTTTTGGGTGGCTATCACCATAGGCGTTTTGTATCTGGGACTCATCTTTTTTAAGACGCTTTGAAAGGATCGTCAGTGGCGCTGTGATTATTGCTTAGGATATTGAGGTATTACCGTGAAACAAGAGAACAGCGAAGACAAAAAATATCTTTTTGATAAACCTGCAAGCATGAAGATACTGGCATGGTCTTTTTTGTTATCGCTCGTTCTTCTTCTTGCCCTTGAATTTTTTATTCACAAGCACACTCGTTTCCCCTCGGAGGAATGGCCTGAATTCTATTGTGTATTTGCCTTTGTCGCCTTCGTAGCCCTTGTTCTTTCCGCAAAATATATCCTGCGGCCCCTTGTGAAGAGACGAGAGGATTACTATGACTGACGTCCTGCCGCCAGCGGCCATTTTTATCATCGGAGGACTACTGGTTCCTCTGATAAAAGGGAAATGGAAAAGCGCCTACATGTTGCTCATCCCGGTGGTAGGTTTCATAAACCTGATCAATATCCCTGAAGGAACCCATTGGGTTGTAGGGTTTATGGAATATGATCTTATTTTTGGTAAAATGGACAGGCTGAGCCTCCTGTTCGGTTACATCTTCCATCTCATATCTTTCATAGCTATTCTCTATGCCATTCACGTAAAAGACGATGTGCAGAATGTGGCCGGGCTGGTTTATGCCGGCAGTGCCCTGGGGGTTGTCTTTGCCGGAGACCTTTTTTCTTTCTTTGTCTTCTGGGAAATGCTCACAGTAGCTTCCATATTTCTTATCTGGGCCCGCAGGACAAAGGCAGCTCAAGGCGCAGGATACAGATATCTTCTGGTTCACGCGGCCGGAGGCCTGTGCCTTCTGGCCGGTATCGTCCTGTATGTAAATCAGACAGGCTCTATTGAGTTCGGGTATATCGGGCTGAATGGACTTGCCACCTTATTAATTTTCCTGGGTTTTGGCCTGAATTGCGCCTGGCCTCTTCTCCATCCATGGCTGACCGACGCCTATCCGGAGGCCACAATTACCGGGACCATATTCTTGAGCGCTTTTACTACAAAGTGTGCGGTCTACGCTCTTGCCAGGGCCTTTCCTGGTACCGAGGCCCTTATCTGGATCGGAGCGATTATGACGGCATTCCCTATCTTTTATGCGGTCATTGAAAACAACCTCAGGCGGGTGCTGTCCTACAGCTTGATCAACCAGGTAGGATTCATGGTATGCGGAATCGGCATTGGGACCCAAATGGCCATAAATGGCGCTGTTTCCCATGCCGTGAACGATATCCTTTTCAAGGCCCTGCTGTTCATGTCCATGGGCGCGGTGATGTATCGTAATAACAATAAAATCAACTGCACTGCCCTGGGTGGACTGTACCGGACCATGCCGCTCACATGTATCTGTTGTATAATAGGGGCCGCATCCATCTCGGCCGTTCCGCTTTTCAGCGGTTTTGTCAGTAAGTCAATGGTCATGAGTGCGGCTGCTGACGGTCATATGCAGATTATATGGTTCATTCTGCTGTTTGCTTCAGTGGGTGTATTAGAGCACGCGGGTATCAAGATCCCGTTTTTTGCATTTTTCGGACATGATTCCGGGCTGAGACCCAAGGAAGCACCCGTCCACATGCTTCTTGCCATGGGCATTGCGGCATTCTTTTGCATCTTCAACGGGTCATTTCCCGGCTACCTGTATAGTCTTCTCCCATATCCGGTTGAGTATGTACCATACACGGTCCCGCATGTGGTAGGTCAGACCCAGCTAATTTTCTTTGCCGCCCTTGCCTTCATACTTCTCACGCTCTCCGGCATGTCTCCCGCCGAGATGAGGGCTGTCAATGTTGATGCTGACTGGTTCTACCGCAAGGGTAGCGGGCTTTTTTACCGGGTCATGGATATTAGTATGAACGGATTGACCAGGGTCGCTGACAGGGTCATTGTGGGTGAGTTGACCGGATCTATCTGCCGCATATCCCAACGCTGGCCTGAGGTCCTCTGTCTTGGGGTTATGATTCCCCTGTGGGGTATTACCGGTGTAAAGGGAAAAGACCTCGAGGGTAAGATCGAAAGAACTCGAGCGGCCTTGCAAACACACACCTCACCCATAGGGATCAGTGCGGCAATAGCTACCATTTTTTTAGTGTTAATTTACCTGTTAATGTGATATAATCTTAAAAACGAAAAAGATGCGGGCACGGAGAGGAGAAATAGATATTTGGCTTCTATAGAACAACTCAAAAGAATTCGACTCTTTGAGAATTTGACCGACGGCATGCTGGAAAAGATACTTCCCCTGGCTCAAGAGCAGTCGTTTGCGGAAAGGGAGATCATTTACGAACCAGGTAGTGATGCCTCCCATTTTTATTCACTGACCACAGGCAAGGTATTACTCCAGGCAGAGCTTGCTTCAGCCCTTATCATCTCTCTCGGGGCCATCAAGCAGGGGTACTCATTCGGCTGGTCTGCCCTGCTTCCCGGGCCCGCCCATACCGCCCTTGCTGTTTGTATGGAACCATGCGAAATCCTGGTCATGCCCGGAGACGAATTTAAGGCCCTTCTTGATCAAGACCACACCATGGGATTCCTGGTTATGCAAAAGACTGCCACGATCCTTGAAAACCGCTTGGAACGTCGTACAGCGCAGTTTGTCAAGGTCATAACCAAACACCCCGATATAGCAACGCTCTTGGGTCTGTAGAAGGGGGATTAGCCTTCATGGGAACGCGGCTCAAAAGGCAGCCTGATAACAAAGGTTGACCCTTTTCCAGGTTCAGAGTCTACTTTTATAGTTCCGCCATGCTCAAGGACTGTTTTCTGGGTAACAAGCAGGCCGAGGCCCGTACCTCTTGACCCCTTGGTGCTGAATAGAGAGCTAAAGATTTGCTTTCTTACGGCCTCATCCATACCACAACCTTTGTCAGAGACCTGAAGAATAAACGCTTCATCACTTTCGCGCCTTGTGGTCACCCGCACCAGGTGTTCCTTGCCCTCGTCTTCATCAAATATAGCGGCATCAATGGCATTGGAAACCAGGTTAAGCAGACAGCGATGAATTCCTTTGGGGTCTAAAGATGCATCGCCTATGGTTGGATCAAGATCTATGACAATCTCTACTCCGGATTCTTTTGCCTTGAGATCCATTAGCTTGCATACCTCTTCTGCAATTGCATTCGGGGAACACTTTTCATATTCAGGCTCACGTTCCTTGGAGTAGTTGAGGAGATCCATAGCCAGGTCAGAAATCCTGCCGATATTCCTTTGCACCATGTCCCAGCCAGTACTGAGGCTATTCATATCCTCCTTCTTAAGTGCGTTGCCTACTATATAGACTCCTCCCTTAAGACCACCTAAGATGTTTTTGATACCGTGGGCAAGTCCGGCCGCAGCTTGTCCGGTGGCAGCCAACCTTTCGGATTTGATCAATTCCTGCTGTAGCTGCTTGATTTCCCTCAGATCGTGGAGGAAACCCACGCTGCCGATGACCTCACCATCTTGATACAGAACAGTTCCTGAAAACTTAACCGGTATCTTGTTACCGTCCTTTCCCAAAACGAAGGTCTCTCGCCAAACATGCATTTCTTGTCTTTCTCGTTCTTTGCCATGCAGACCTTGCATAATTTCTTCGGCTGTCTCTGGTAGATAGAGACTCTTTATATCAATCTTCCCTATTACTTCATCCTTAGAATATCCAAATATTTTCTCATCCCCTTGATTAAAGATAATTATTATTCCCTGCTTATCAGTGCCGACTATACCGTCGATGGAACGTTGAATCAGATTGTCTTCAAACTCGTACCTCTGTCTTATCTCCTCTGTGGCTTGCCTTACCTTGTTTTCCAGATTGTCGGTATATTCCTTGAGCATCCTCCTTAAATGAAGCCTTTCCTCAGCCCGTTTTAAGGCAACTGATAGGGCTTCGTCCACAATAGGCTTGGTGACAAAATCAGAGGCCTCAAGTTGAAGGGATTGGATAGCCACGTCCATATCGCCGTGCCCGGTAACAACTATCACCTCGGTTTCAGGGCTTATTTCCTTAATCTTTTTCAATACCTCGATGCCATCCATACCGGGCATCTTTATATCAGTTAAGACAATTGGGGGGGCTTCTTTCTTAAAAACCTCCAGGCCGCTTTTGCCGTCCTCTGCCGTCAGCACCTCGTAGCCGTCACTTCTCAGTGACATTCCCACTATTTTCCTTGCAGGCTCTTCATCATCAATAAGTAAAAGCTTCAATAGATTGCCCCTATTATTAGAACATTATTTAGCATCTGAATATGGAGGGAATTTCAACAGGAATGTTGTACCAATCCCCTTGTCGGTTTTTACATCTATAGTTCCCCCATAATCCTTGACAATTCCATAGCTGATGGACAAGCCTAATCCCGTTCCAGCACCCACTTCTTTGGTGGTAAAGAATGGTTCAAAGATCTTATCCAGTACTT
>WTCF01000231.1 GCA_013138705.1 Deltaproteobacteria bacterium | reverse complement strand
TTCTTTTGCGGGAGAAGACCCGAAGAAGCTCGACGATATTCTGGCGGAAGCAACGCTTGCAGCCAAGCAACTCGAACGTCGTAAAGGATGAGTTGTTTTGAAGATTGTTGTCGATGCCAACCTTTTTGCCAGCGCCTTGATCAAGCCGAATTCAAATCCCGGCAGGATTCTTGATTTGATTAAACAGAATCAAGTGGAATTGATTCTGTCTCCGGCCATTATAAAAGAGATAAAACGTATCTTACTCTACCCCAAGCTTCAAAAATACCATGGTAAAACCGCCCAGGAAATAGACGCATACTTTGAAGATATCTTAATGTTTGCCTGGATTGTTGAAGGAGAGGGAGAAGTTGATCTAATTGAAGATGATCCCACAGATAACAAATATTTGGCATGCGCTTATGAAGGCGAAGCGGATTATATTGTTTTTGGAGATCATCATTTACTGGACATAGAAACCTACCGGGGGACTAGGATTCTTAAAGCTAAATCGTTTTTGGACGTTTGGGAAAAAGAATGGGAGTCAGAGGACTTGTCAAAAAGATAAGTTTCCGGAGCAAGTGCTGTCCAGGGGCATCCTGAAAGCGCAGTGATAAAACGGTATGGGGTAGGGGATGAATGGGCACTAAATGAAAGAACTAGCTGATTTATTATGGCCCCGAGTCATGCGCGGACAAGCGCATCGAACTGGACCTGGATGACGGGGTTATCGTTTCAGTGGAGGAGTATGATGAGTAAGACTTCCGATGAGCTTGAAAGACTTTGCACGAATTGCAACTACAGTTTCCCCTCCGAACCATACGGGAGTGATTTTGCAATTTGTCTGAATGATCCCGAACTTGAACCCTATCTGGACGACCTGCTTGACAATCAGGACTTTTCTCGTTGCCAAGAACTTGTAAAACAAAAGCGATTTCCCTGGGACCAGGAAGCTTGTCCTGATTTTGATCCTATGGATGTTACTGATGAGGATATCCCCTTATCGCCTGAGTTGAGCAGCGCCATTGAACAATTGGCCAGGGACGGAGAATTGACAGCGGAAACGCTTGAACTGGCCATCCTTGGGGATATAGTCGATAAAATTGATTGGGCCAACATGCCTGTGGAACAATACATAGAAAGACTAAACAATGCGGATACCTCGGAAGCGCGTGAAGAAGCCGTGAGAGATTTTGGAGTCCTAATCAGTCATGGAAATCGAGCTGCCTATGATGTCCTTTGTGGCTACCTAAAGGACCTGCCCCATCCGACGACAGTGGAACAGACCCATTTCAGAATCGCTATTTTCAGAGAAATCAGCCGCACCCTCAAATATAAAGGGGATCTTGCGCATTTGTTGGTTGAAGATCTTTTCCGGACACCATCCAACAATACAACGCGGAGTTGGTACACTACAGTATTCCGTTTCTTTAAAGGAATGCCCTTGGATATTGCGGAAAAGGCACTTTTGCCAATGCTTGATTCGCCTCAATTTTCCTATCGCATCAAGAAGCGTGTCAAAGGAATCCTGAGCCAACTGACCTACGAGTCGGAAAGATACTGGTAAAGCCCCGACTTTCCCATATGAACCGGCACGGCTTCTTGCCGATGTTGGGTGTAAGCTATTTCTGCCTGGGAACAAGCTCTGAGGGTAATCCGGGGCCTCCTTCAACCTTGATCACCGTGTGGACATTACCTCTTGGATGAAAATCACCTTCCACCTTGATAGTGCGGGGGGAGAGGACCTCCATCAGGTCTGAGAAAATTTTGTTGACGGCTTCTTCGTGCGAAACATATTGATCTCTATAGGTATTGAGATAGAGTTTTAGAGATTTCAGTTCCACTATAAACCGGTCCGGTACATAGGTTATCCTTATGGTTGCAAAGTCAGGATATCCTGACTTTGGGCAAAGACAGGTAAATTCCGGGAAACTTATCTCTATGGTATAATCGCGTTCAGGGCATGGATTCGGCCATGATTCAAGCTCGGCCTTTTTTATTTCTTTTTCTCCGTATTTCATTTTCATTATTTCCAGGTAACTGTGATGGTAAAACTATATGGTACGTTCTATTGGGTAACAAGAATCTTATGAACCGGAACAATCCTGACACGCTTCCTTATCCGCGGCAGTTCCTCATACAAAACCTTCCACGTATTAGGTGTCGGATGCCCTATGGCAAGAACACATCCATTCTCCATAGACAGTTTCACCATTTTCTTGATTTCCCTTCTGATGGATTCCTTTTGAGTATCGTGATCCAGAAACACGGTCCTTTCAGCAGCCGGTATCCCCATAGATCTGGCAGTTACATATGCCACACTGTCATGAGTAGTCTTGCTGTCAACAAAAAAAAGACCACGGCGTTTTATTTCAGTAAGAATCAATTCCATGCCCTTTTTACTTGTAGTGAATTTAGAACCCATGTGATTATTTACTCCGATTGCACCAGGCACAGCATCCAGGTCCTTTCTGAGTATCTGTAACATGGAATCAAAGTCCATACTTAGACGCAGGACGCCGGGACCAGGATCAATCGCACTGTTAACAGGCTCCAGGGGCAGGTGTATTAAGACATCTTTGCCGAGATCCTTGGCCTTTTTGGCCAGCGTGGGCGTATGAGGTGCTGTTGGGAGAAAGGAAAAGGAAAGAGGGGCCTCTAACTTCAGAAGCTGATTGTTAATTGGAAGATTATAACCCATGTCGTCTATAAGTATAGCTACTACAGGCATAGAGGCTGTGCTTTTCGGTCTTGATGGTTTGGAAGGACGGGAAACCGGTGGTGCGGAATCAAATTCTTCAAAGGGCGGGCGGACTTTTGGTCCTGTGCTCTGTGGTAAAGGAAGAAGGTATAAAAGGGCCACAATTGCCCCGGTTATTCCCAAGGCTATTATAGGCCACAATAGACGGGGAGAGCGTCTTGTGAGATTCTTTTTGCGGGTTTTGTTCCTCGATGAGCGAGATTTAGCCATTTAAAAGGCTTGAGCCACTCGCAAAACCCATCTTTGGCTGGAACTGCCGTTCCGAGAACAATGTCCCGATGACCGCGTTGCCCTCAAAAAAAATCTTGGGTTTTGCAGGAGGTTCACCTTACAGTCTTCGCAGAGGTAACTTGTTTAAATATGGCCCACGCCTTTAATATTCTAACTGCTTCTTCTAACTGGTTATCCATGGGGGGTGGCTGTGTTTCTCCATTTTCAACTTCGGAGTCGACAGCTTCCGGCTTATCTTTTTTATCTTTTACAGAATTCAGCTCATCTTCAATTGGCTCATCTTCATTTAGCAGGTGTCCCTCTAAATCGCGTTCCGTCGGAAAATGAAAGAATTCGTCCTTTTCTTTTGGTTTTTCCATGGGCGTGTAAGGTACTTCTATATCAGGCTCTATGCCCTTTGCCTGTATGGATCTGCCGTTAGGCGTGTAGTATCTGGCTGTGGTAAGGCGTACTGCAGATCCGTCTTCAAGGGGAATGATGGTCTGGACCGATCCCTTGCCAAAGGTCTGGACTCCTACAATTATTGCCCTTTTGTGATCTTGAAGGGCCCCGGCAACTATCTCCGAGGCACTGGCGCTTCCTTCATTGACCAATACTGCAATGGGATAATTATGAGAATGCTTGTCCGGATGGGCCTCAAAACGCATTTTTTGTTCTTCGATCCTGCCGTCTGTGTAAACAATAAGTCCCTTTTTTAGAAATACGTCAGCTACTTTTACAGCCTGGTCGAGTAACCCACCAGGATTGCTTCGCATATCAAGAACCAGGCCCTTGAGACCTTTGCCCTTTTCCAGTTCTTTTAATGCCTTTTTCAGTTCGAAAGTAGTCTTGTTCTGGAAGTTACTAATACGTATATAACCATAGCCCTCTTCCAGCATCCTGGATCGCACACTTTTTATGGGGATTACGTCCCTTGTCAGGGTTACGTCTTTAAGCCGTCTCCATCCCTCTCGATATATGGAGATAGTGACGTCGGTCCCCTTGGCACCTCTTAGAAGCTTTACTGACTCAATCAAGGTCATGTTTTTAGTGGTTTTACCCTCTATCTTGAGTATTTTATCATTGGCCTTCAGACCCGCCTTGTATGCTGGAGTGCCCTCTATGGGGGATACAACCGTCAGTATTCCATCTTTGAGGCTGATCTCTATTCCTATACCTGTAAAGATGCCTTTGGTCTCTATCTGAAGTTCCTTGTAGTCCTCAGGCTTCATGAAAGAGGAGTGGGGATCAAGAGATTTGAGCATGCCCTGTACTGCACCGTAGATAAGTTCCTTGGGCGGAATCTCTTCAACATAGTTGCGCTGTACCAGATCGAGAACAGAACCGAAGATCTTAAGTTGTTCGTAAGTTCCGTTTTCTCTGGCAGAGGCAATTTGATGTGCTTGATAGGTGCCTATGACCATGAAAACACAAATCAGAGCAATTATAATAAGCCAGTAACGTCCCGACCTTGGAAATTTTTCCATTTTTTATCTCCCTCGACTAATTATAACAATAAAACATCCTGGGAAGACAGGCAATCTCTATTTTGCCATTTACAGCAACCCCCTAAATCCATAAGAACAAAGGAATATTTATCAAGAAAGCACGAAAATACGAAGACACGAAAGGGAAGTCTGTGGATGGACGCGCCAACTTGGCTTTGAGCCTCTAATATTTGACAAAAATAAGGGTGATCCGATATAGAGAGGAGGCGAGTCGAGTGAAGGCACCGCCAGCAAAACGCACGAAAGAGGTTACCCTGAATGGAGTTAAAATGAAAAAGTCTCTTGTTGCAATTGTAATTGTGGTTTTACTTGCCATAGGCAGTTGGTACTACTTAAAGCCGCGTCATGTCAGAGTGATCCCTGCAGACTTGCTACCGCATGACACCTTATTATTGGTAGATCTCATCGATCTTGAAAAGGGTATTGATGATTTCAAAAAAGGGAAATTTGGGCAGAAGCTTAAAGAAATTGACTTGGCCAAAGTCATGTTGGAGCTTGAAGTGCCAAAGGATGTTATTGAAAAGTACAAAAAAATTGAATCATCGGTTTCTTCAGCCATTGATAGTTTGCTTTTTAAAGAACTTTTTGGGCAAGAGACGGCAATTGCTGTTTTGCCCATTAAGATTGATCATCCTAAACTCGAAGAACTACAAAAGGCCCTCAGGAGTATCGTGCTCATTTCCAGGCCAAAGCATAACGCAAACTTTACCGAATTTATTACAAGATATCTTGCGAAAGGGTCTGAAGGCCAAGTGGAAGAATATGGCGACTATGAGATTAAAAATCTTAATCTCGACAACGATTTATCAATCTATTATTCCCTGGCTGATGGTTTGTTAATTGCCTCATTTGACAGTCTTTCTATTAAGAATTGTATCCATTTAAAGGCAAATCAGAAGGAGTCGTTAGCGGATAATAAAAACTATCGGGATTTGCGACACAAGCTGGTATCCACATCGATCCGAAGTTTTGTTTATAACAATACCGAAAAATTCTGTGATTATATGTTAATTATAGCTCGATCTATTAACCCTGACGGGATGAAACCAGCTGACATAGAACGTTCATTGGCCCCATTTGATGGCATAAAAGCGGTGGGATATGCGGCATATGATGATGGAAGTGATCTGTTGCATGATAAGGCCATTGTATTGTTTGATAAGTGCAAAATGGAACCGGATTATGCTAAGGCCTATAGTTTTAAACCCGGAGAAAATACAACAATTCAAATGGTTCCGGAGAATACCATATGTTATTACTGGACCAATACTATGGATCCTGAATCCCTTTTTAATATCTTTTCCGAAAAGATGTTCCCAGATGATCAAGCCAGGGAATCTAAGGAAGCTGAATTTCAAAAGGAATTTGGAAGCTCACTTGATGAGATACTCCAAGCCCTTGGCAATCAGTTCGGAATTATCCTCACAGATGTTGATATGGGTGGCCCGATTCCGATCCCAAAGCTGACGATTCTGTTTGAGGTGAAAAACCAGGAAACTTTAGTAAAGCTTTTTGAGTCAGCGATGCAAAAAACAGGAATAGGTCTGGAAAAAGAAAAATTTGAAAATGTGGAAATAAACAATATTGCTCTGCCGCCGGGCCTTGGCATTCAACCTTCATACGTTTTTTACAAAGGCTTTTGCATGGTGTCCGTTGATCGGCAAATGATTAAAGATATGATTAATGTATCTAACAATGGTCAAGGGATCATTGCTAACGTTGATTTTCAAAATGTTAATAAAGGCTTAACTGGGAAAAACAATGATATCGTGTTTATAAAATTTGATGACCTGATTGATGAGATTAAAGAGTTATGGGAGTGGCAATTCATTAATATTACATCTAAAAACCAAGATACTGGTGCAAAATGTAAGATAATTGCTGATGGGGTTATTTATCCGTTTTTGGATGGTTTAAAGATGTATAAAACCATTGGAAGTCATCGTATTATAAAAGAAAAAGAGATTGTAGCAGAGATCTATTTGAAGATTGACAGATAGGTAAAATACACTGCTAATAGTCTGTGTTAATCTAAAGGCATAACGAAAACGTATTGTGATATATAGGTACAATAATCGCCATGACATTGACAGCCAAACCTCCCCTTGTAGAAATCCGGAATCTCACAAAGCGATTCGGAGACAGGGTGGCGGTTAAGGATCTCGACCTCTGTATATATCCCGGAGAATGTCTGGGTTTGCTCGGCCCTAATGGGGCCGGAAAGACTACCATCATATATATGCTTCTTGGCCTTGTCCGGTCCACCTCAGGTGAAATCAGCGTCTTTGGTGAATCCATCCCTGAACGGCTGAAACAAGTAAAATTGAGGATAGGTGTGGTACCCCAGGCAGACAACCTGGACCCGGATCTGACTGTATATGAAAACCTTCTCGTCTATGCTGCATATTTTGGAATAGACCGTTCTATAGCCAGAAAGCGAGCAGACGATCTCCTTGGATTTTTTGCCTTGAAAAATCGAAGTGATGAGATCATTCAACATCTTTCAGGTGGTCAGCGTAGGCGTCTTCTCTTGTCAAGGGCCCTGATAAATGCGCCGGAGTTGCTAATCCTTGATGAGCCCACTATGGGCCTTGATCCCCAGGCCAGACACCTGATATGGGAACGACTTGAGGATCTGAGATCCCAGGGTACTACTATGCTCCTCACCAGCCACTATATGGAAGAGGTGTCCCGCCTGACCAACAGGGTTTTGATACTGGATGAAGGGAAAATAGTTGCACAGGGGGAACCCGGAGAAATGGTGGCAGATATGATGGGATCGGAAGTGTTTGAGGTGGAGGACAGTCCGGAAAAGCTTGACGCTCTGGAAGAAACCCTCCGCTCCTGCAAGGTGGATACAGAGAAGGTAGCAGACAGGCTCTTCATATATGCCCATGGACCATGTGATGAGCTTGAGACCATGGCCATCACCCTCAGTCATGTCAGCAAACGCCCGGCAAATCTGGAAGATCTGTTTTTAAAGCTGACGGGAAGGACTTTGAGAGAGAACTGATGTGGCTGCTTTTTTATAAGGTATGGCTGAGAAATGCCAGGGTATGGCGAAAGCACGTATGGGCCAGTTTGATAGGAAACCTGGGCCAGCCATTCCTCTTTCTGTTGGCAATGGGTTTCGGCCTTGGGAGGCAAATCCCGCAGATAGAGGGAGTTACCTACCTTCAATTCATAGCCCCGGGTTTGGTAGCTTCGGCAGTCATGTACAGCGGTTCTTTTGAGACCATGTATGGTTCTTACACCAGACTTACTACCCTGCGGACTTACGAGGCCATCCTCATGACTCCTGTGAGCGTTGAGGAGCTCGCGCTGGGAGAGATTGTCTGGGCGGCAACCAAGGGCATCATTTCAGGGCTCATAATGCTTGCAACCCTCCCGCTTTTTGGCCTGATTCCCTCTCCGTGGATATTGGCCCTTATCCCTGTGCTCTTTTTGGAAGGGATCCTGTTTGCATCCCTGGGGCTCATAATGACTGCCTTAGCCAGCGATTACGAATTCTTCAATTATTTCACTTCACTCTTTATAACGCCGCTGTTCCTGTTCTCAGGCATCTTTTTCTCCATAGGTGCCATGAATCCGGTTATACAGAAAATTTCATTAGCCTTGCCCTTGACTCATGTGGTCAACCTTTCACGAATGTTCTGTTACGGTCGGATCGGGCCTGATTGGCCTATTCATGCGCTGGTGTTAGTAATTCTATCCGTTTTCTGTGCCTGGGTCGCCATTGTGCTTATCAGGCGGAGGCTTATACTGTGAGGCTACGGTATACACTTAAGGGTTTAGAGGCTACTAATGTCCTGGGAAATTGTCTGTCAATGGTGCTTGAACCGGGGGACCTCTTCCTTTTGTCAGGGGATCTGGGAGCAGGAAAAACAAGTCTGACCAAGGCAATAGCCTCCGGCCTTGGAATAGAGGAAAAGGAGGTGACAAGCCCTTCCTTTACAATAATCCACGAACATATGAACGGTCGCTTGCCTTTAATTCATGTGGACCTATACAGGCTTGGTCCCCATGCAGACATCACAGGGATCGGGCTTGAAGACTATTTTGACGGAGAAAACGTAGTAATCATCGAATGGGCCGAGTACCTGAAGGACCCGTTGGTAGAAACGGCGCTTAAAATAGACTTGAGTTTTTTTGATGAACAAAGCAGGGAAGTGTACCTGACCGGCAAGACCGGGATCTGGGGCGAAAGACTTCTGCTGCTTGATGATTGCATGAAAGCCTCTGATGAACGATTGAATCGCAAAGAGTGATTCTGCTCAAAATGTCCCGGATGCAAGGCGCGAAAGACCAAACCATTTCAAGCTTCTTCAAGTGGATTTGTCTGAGATCTCCATAAAAGTACCGATGGCAGTCACTCTACCGGTTCTCAGTACCCGCACAAATCCAGCCACCTGTTCCTGAATCAGAAGAGGAACAATCCAATAACATGGGGCCTTAAATACATCCTCTACTAAAACCGGCTGCCCCAAGGAGGCATCACGCCAAGAGGCATACGCAATATTTCGCTGAGCTTCGGTTTGCTTTATCTCCGCCTTGGCTATCTCAAGGGCTTGATTGCAGTTGACAAACACTTTTCCCCCACCTTTTTCTCTTTTTGGTTTTCTTAAAAGCCTATTCAGCGAATATTGTGCCAGACAGTAGAAATGACGGGAACAGTTGAGGAGTTTTTGATTATAACTCACGGATTTTCTAATATAATTTATTTTGAATTTGCATCTATGGATGCGTCCCAAAATGAAGAAGAGACAATGCCTTTTGTCAAGCTGATATACATTTTCAGAGATTTAGTGTAAATTCAATTGACAGCATGGCCTTTCCCGAGTATTGATTCTTTAATTCAGACCTCGTTAAGTGGTTGAGTAGTTGATTAGTTAAGTGGTTATTATTGTTTGAATTTATATCGTTTGCACAAAAATTGGACACTTGATGTAGTTGAGGGTCTAATATACTGATTTAACATGCTTATTTTCCGACTTAACGACTCAACTATTTGACGATCTCTTTAATTACAACTGACTGGAGAGAGCGGATGGAAGAAATAAGGCAAGAGGACTCGTTCACAAAGGAAGATCTCAGTCTATTATATGAGGCATCTACATCGATTCATGCCATACGTGATCTGGATGAGATGCTCCGGAGTATCATGGCCAAGATCAAGGCTGTTTTCCATATAGAAGGCGCATCCATAGCTCTCCATGATGCGGACCGGAACGAGTTCTATTTCATACGGACCGTGGAAGACGAAAAAGATAGAGATTATGTGAGGATGCAAAAGATGCGGTTTCCGGACCATCTGGGTGTGGCTGGCTGGGTGTTGCGGGAGAATCGGCCAGTCATCATTCCTGATGTCTCCAAGGATAACCGATTCTATAAAGGGCTCAACCACAAGGAAGACTTTGTCACCAAGTCCATGATCTGCATACCATTGCGAACTCGTAAGGGGCTGTTAGGAGTCCTCTATGCATTAAACAAGCTTGAAGGAGAGTTCACAGATAAGGAAGCAAGGTTGCTGGAGATCCTTTCAGGAACGATTGTCATCTCTATTGAGAATGCAAGGCTTTATGGGGAACTCAAGCAATATGCCAGCTCTCTTGAGCAGGAGAATCGTATGCTCAAGTCGGAGGTGCAGGACCTTTTCAACCTCCAGGGGGTCATTGGTTCAAGCCCTGCAATGCGCCGGGTTTTTGCCCTTGTTGACAAGGTTATAGACACAACAACTTCTGTTCTGATCCAGGGAGAGACAGGCACAGGAAAAGAACTTATTGCCAGGGTCATTCATTATAACGGCCCATTGAAGGACAAGCCCTTTGTAGTGGAGAATTGCGGCGCACTAGCCGAGAACCTTTTGGAAAGCGAGCTTTTTGGTCATGTCAAGGGCTCCTTCACCGGTGCTATCGCAGACAAGAAGGGGCTTTTTGAGCAGGCTGACGGAGGGACTGTCTTTCTTGATGAGATTGGAGAAATGTCATCGGCCATGCAGGTCAAATTGCTCAGGGTCATTCAGGAAGGTCAGTTCAGGCCGGTTGGCGGCAGCCGGCAAATCCATATAAATGTGCGGCTTATTGCTTCCACGAATCGCAACCTTGAAGAAGAGGTGAAAAAGGGAAATTTCCGCGAGGACCTTTTTTATCGTATCAGTGTATTCCCTGTCACGCTTCCACCTCTACGGGAAAGAAGAGAGGATATTTCCCTGTTAGCTGCTCACTTTCTAAAGAAATTTACCAAGAAGCTAAAAAGGCCTGCTGCTCGATTAACGCCCCATGCAATGGATCTCCTCTCACAGTTTGACTGGCCAGGCAATGTCCGAGAGCTTGAGAACGAGATCGAGAGGGCCGTGACCCTGGCAGGAAAGGAGCGGGAGATCAGTGAAGGGCACCTTTCAGAAAAAATTAAAGCCTTATCGGAAAAGGGTATTTTAATGCAGGAGACTGATGGGACACTAAAGGAAGTGACCGAGCGAATCGAGCAGCGAATAGTCGCTGAAACTTTACAGAAGACACGCGGCAACCGTTCTCAGGCTGCCAGGATGCTTGGCTTGACACGCCAGGGCCTGCTCAACAAGATTGCCCGTTACAACATCAATCTATAAAGAGGATGTCACGTCTGTCTAAGGCATTAATCGTGGGCTTGCTGATTGGCTTATTAGGGGTGGCGGCAACCCTGGTTCCTTGCGGTCTTGATCTGGAGGAAAACATCGGTCTGGATTTATTGTTCAAGCTGAGGGGGGTAAGGGAAGCCCCTTCTGAAGTCGTAGTAGTGACCGTGGATAAAGTCTCTGCTGATAATTTAAATCTGCCGATAAGGCCTGATAAATGGCCTCGTTCTCTTCATGCCCGGCTAATTGAAAATCTGGTCAGGAAAGGCACTGCAGTAATTGCCTTTGACATGACTTTCGACCAGCCCCGCTCTCCTGAGCATGACAATTTATTTGCCGAAGCGATCAAGAATGCAGGCAATGTTGTCCTGTGTGAATACCTTAAAAAAGAGAAGATTTCTTTAACTGATGAAGAGGGGACGCATACAGGAGACTTGGATATAGAGAGACTGGTGCCGCCGATCCCTTCTCTTGCACGATCTGCGGTTGCCTTGGCACCTTTTCCATTACCTAAAGTACCTGTCAGGGTAAGCCAGTACTGGATGTTCAAGACAGGCGCCGGAGATACGCCGACTCTGCCGGTCGTAGTTTTCCAGATTTTCGCGTTGGACGTGTACGATGAGTTTATCCGTGTCCTGAGAGATATCTTTAAGAAGGACCCGTTGATTGCAGAGAAAATGTTGGACGAGCTTCAGAATTCAAATTCATTTATAAAGGAGGTCATCAACCTCTACCAATCTCAACCTACACAGACTCGAGGCCGCCTTCGAGCCGAGTACGTTTTGTCTGAACGCTCACCCTTGCAAGAGAAACTATGTAACGTCTTCGATATCTATAAGCTTGCTCATCCCTGAATATCACCCCATCATCTCTTTCTGACGTGCGTTAGTGTATACAGCATCCCAGGGATGCGGCACGCCATTTTTCATTGAAAAAACAGGTAGCTGTGATATTATTGGCATAATACTCATTCCATAAGTAGGAAACTCGGGCTAGCTTGGATTAACACCGATTGTTGATGTTATTTCAGCAAGATGTTGCTGAAAAGGGGTATCAATGAAGCAAATCCGGGCCCACATTCTAATTCTTACGATATTCATAATTGTATTGGCAGGGTATATTTTGCCCGGTTTCGTGGCTGCTCAAACGTGTGAAGAGTGGGTGGGCAAGGTTGTTTCGGTTCAGGGCGAAGTTTATGCTCGAAGAACAGGTGAAACACAGTGGTTACCTGTAAAAATGAACGATACATACTGCCCGGGCGATATGATTCAAACGCAGGGACAAAGCCGGGCAGCTATTGTCCTGCGTAACGAGACCATCCTCCGTCTTGATCAGAAGACCACCATCAGTTTTTCCGGATTAGAGAAAGAACAGCCTTCCATACTCGATCTGGTCACCGGGGCTGTTCATTTCTTCAGCCGTTTTCCCAGGGGTCTGAAAGTAGTTACACCGTTTGTTAATGCTGCTGTGGAAGGAACGGAATTCTTCATAAGGGTCGAGGGCGATCAAACCCTATTATCGATACTTGAAGGACAGGTAGCAGCCACAAATAAGGCAGGGAGACTTATCCTGTCCAGGGGTGAATCAGCAGTAGCCCAGGCAGGGCAGGCTCCTGTTCCCCGTGTTGTGGTAAATCCCAGGGATGCGGTTAAATGGGCTTTGTATTATCCACCTGTCCTGGATTATCGCCCGGCTGATTTTGATTCTGAAAGCGGTTGGCAGGCTAAGGTTCGCAGGTCCATGGAGTTCTATTGGAATGGTGATTTGACCAGTGCATTTTCCAGCCTTGAGGGAGTGCCTGAAGATATTCAAGATCCTCGTTTTTTTACTTATCGTGCAGGGTTGTTGCTTACAGTTGGCTGTGTTGATGAAGCAGGTGTTGATATTAAGAGGGCGCTCAATCTTGATCCATCAAATAGTCAGGCCATTGCCCTTCAGTCTATAATTGCCGTTGCGCAAAATCAAAGGGACCAGGCCCTTGACCTGGCGAAGAAAGCTGTGGAACTGGCCCCTGAATCACCTGCTGCAAGGGTTGCGCTCTCATACGCGCAACAGGCCGATTTTGATCTCCAGGGTGCTTTGAACAGTCTCAAGGAAGCAGTGGAGCTGGGTCCGGAAAATGCCCTTGCGTGGTCGCGATTATCCGAATTGTGGCTGTCTTTTGGAGATCTCGACAAAGCGCTTGAGGCGGCAAAAGAGGCTGTGGTCCTGAATCCTAACATTGCACGGACACAGACTGTTTTGGGATTTTCTTATCTTACCCAGATCAAGATACGTGATGCAAAAAATGCTTTTGAAAAGGCGATCGAGCTGGACCAGGCGGCCCCCCTCTCGCGGCTTGGACTTGGATTGGCAAAGATCCGTGATGGAGATCTGAAAGAAGGCCGTGAAGAGATTGAGATCGCAGTGAGTCTTGATCCTGACAATTCACTTATCCGCAGTTATTTGGGCAAGGCATATTATGAAGAAAAACGCGAAAAGCTGGCCAAAAACCAGTTTGCCATGGCCAAGGAGCTTGATCCGAAAGACCCGACAGCCTGGTTTTATGACGCGATACTGAAACAGAGTCAGAATCGTCCGGTGGAGGCGCTAGAGGACCTGCAGAAATCCATAGAGCTGAACGACAACCGGGCTGTTTACCGCTCACGCCTGATGCTGGATGAGGACCTTGCTGCACGGAGCGCAAGTCTCGGGCCCATTTATAATGATCTCGGATTCCAGCAGCTTGCTGTGCTGGAAGGATGGAAATCGGTCAATGCCGATCCGGCCAACTACTCCGCCCATAGATTTCTGGCTGACTCATACGCCAACTTACCGCGCCACGGGATTGCCAGGGTCAGCGAACTCCTGCAATCTCAACTCTTGCAGCCCATTAACATCACGCC
>WTCF01000047.1 GCA_013138705.1 Deltaproteobacteria bacterium | reverse complement strand
TATATGCCTGCCAATATTCGGGAGGTCGAGTCAATAAAGCCGATTTATAGGACACTTTCCGGTTGGGAGGAGGATCTCAGCCAAATGAGATCATTTGATGATTTACCTGAAGAGGCCAGGGACTATCTCAAGACCATAGAGGATATGGCTGAAACACCCATAATGCTGATCTCAGTGGGTCCTGGCAGGGAGCAGACCATTCTTTTGAAAAATCCTTTTGAATAACCAAAATAAAAAAAATCCCCAGCACTAGAGGGACTGGATTGACTTGGCATCCTTCACTGGAATAGGCACTAAAGAGCTTGACTAGGTTGCGATATGGAAATAACATACCGTAAGGTAAGGCAATTGTAAAAGGACCGGTTTGCGCTTGACTGGATGGATTTGTTGTTTGGCGCTTTTCTGAAAAAAGGGAATTCCTATACTATAAATTTAGTTTAAACAAAGGAAAAGGGGGGTAAGCCAAGTGAAACTAAAGAGTGTTTTTGAAAATAATGGGTTAATGCCTGCGAAATATACATGCGATGCCGGTGACAATAATCCAGAATTCATAATAGAAGATGTGCCGGAAAAGATAAAGAGTTTTGCCATGACAATGGAAGACCGCGACTCTCCAATAAGGACAATGGTTCACTGGATTATCTTTAATATCCCAGCGGATATAAGAGAAATAAAAGAAAATACTGTTCCTCAGGGAAGTACACAGGGAACAAATGATTTTGGGAAGCAAAGTTATAAAGGGCCTTGTCCTGATTCGGCCATTCATAGATATGAATTCCGCTTATATGCACTGGATAGAGTTCTCGAAGTTGATGAAAAAACAAAAAAAGCTGAGTTAGAGAATTTAATGAAGGGTCGTACTCTAGCAGAAGCAGTATTAACAGGATTATATTCAAGGGACTAAAAAAGCGCAGTGTACTTGGTGGGGTACATGAGCATTTTCGACCTGTCTGCGTGCGACGCACGGGCAGGTAAGCAACGCAGCCATCGGGACATTGATTCCGGAACGGCAGTTCTGACAAAAGATGGGTTTTGCGAACGGCTCTAAAGAAAAAGGCGGCAGTTAAAGCCGCCTTTCAGTTTTTTGGAAAATCGGGATAGGATCAGCCCTATTTGATTTCGATCTGTTTTGCCTTTACCTCTTCCTTTTTGGGAAGGGTAATTTTTAAGACCCCGTTATCATAGGATGCCTCTATTTTGTCGGAATCCACTGACACAGGAACTCTGATGGTCCTGGAAAAAGCTCCGTAACGGGTCTCAATGCGATGGAAGCTCTCTTTCTTCTCCTCGGTTTTTTGTTTCTTTTCCCCCTTTATTGTCAGAAGGTCACCAGAGAGAGATATGTCAACATCCTTGGGTTCCATGCCCGGAATTTCGGCTTTTATAATAAGGGAATCCTTTGTCTCTGATACATCCAAAGCAGGCATCCATTCCCCTTTCATCGGCAGAAATTCTCTTTCACCGGCCAAATTTCCCCAAAGGTCCTCCATCTCCCTTCTAAGATTACTCAGTTCACGTAATGGTCTCCAAGGTGTAATTTCAAACATGGTTTATTCCTCCTTTGCTTTAAATGAAGTCAAACAGATCTCAGGAAAAAAATAAGTTCGATGTTTTTTAAGTCAAGGAATTTTCCACTTCTCTTTATTTGCCTGCTTAAGGGAAAGTGGATATAGTAGCACTATATGCTGTTCTGATATTAAGGAAAGACTAAAGGAGGTCCCTTGGCATGGCTGAACAAGCTGATGACAAAAGTCCGCTTACTCAACCCTTCAACATAAGGGATTGCGCACTTGTATCCATGGCCACTGGTTACAGGGCCCAAAACTTGAGAGAATTTAAGGAAGGGATGCTGAGAGTTCCAGAGGGCAGTATATATCATCACTTCTGGGGACGTTTTTTAGAACCCCAGTTCGATGAACCTGAGTATAGTAACGATTTTGCAGCTTGGGTATACCATCGTCTTAACGAAAAGGCCTTGGCAGAGAAGCTGAGTGTTATTGACCCTACTGACTATGAAGATATTGAGTCTGTCAGGCAGGAGTTGGTGGAACGGGTAGAAGACAGGCTGTACGAGAATGAATTTGTGCCCTGGACAAGGGCCGATGAGCAATTTCATTTTGTCCGCTCCCAGATAGTGGTATTGGATACCGGACGTTATCTGGAGATACCGTCAGATTTGCCTTCCGGAGTATCGGAAATGACCATCGGCAGCATATTTTACCACTTCATAGATGCCCGGAAGAGGACAGAAGACAGGAGTGATGACTTTAGCGCCTGGTTGACAGGGTGGGGTGACACATATAATGATCTCAGGCTTAAGCTCAGGGCTGTTGATCCATTCTTTTCTTCTCTGAAAGAATTGCGTTTTACGGTCACCAAGGTGCTGGAGGAATACTTCGGCGGAGGGAACTCATGAACGAACTCCTTGACCGCTATGCAGAAGTGGCAGGCCGGGACGTAGTAAATCACCTTTGCCAGTTGGCTGCTCCCCTCAAAGGCATGAAGGTTGTTCATGTAAATTCCACCAAGGAAGGTGGAGGAGTGGCTGAGATCCTCAGGAAACTGGTTCCGATGATGGAGGCCCTGGGTCTTGATGTGAAGTGGGAAGTGTTGGAGGGTAGCCCTGATTTTTATCAATGTACCAAGGGGTTTCACAATGCCATCCAGGGCTTTCCTGTAGAGCTGTCCGAGGCCATGCTGGAGGCCTATGAGACCGTTAATGCAGAGAATGCCGAGGAATTTCGGCCTGTCCTTGAAGAGGCTGACTTTGTCTTTATACATGATCCGCAACCAGCGCCATTTCTCAGCTTTTGCCCCAATAGGCGTGGAAAGTGGATATGGAGGTGCCATATAGACTGCAGCCGTCCGTATCGTCCGGTATGGAAGTATTTAAAAAAGTGGATACAGGACTATGATGCCAGTATTTTTTCCCTGGCGCAGTTTGCTCAACTCCTGCCTCATCCCCAGTACCTTATCGCCCCCAGCATAGATCCCTTGAGTGAAAAAAATATTGATCTTCCCGAAGAGGAGATCAGGGGAGTCTTTGACCAATTTGGTCTGAAGCCGGATTTGCCCTTTATTTTGCAGGTTTCCCGTTTTGACCGATTTAAGGATCCATTGGGTGTAATAGAGGCTTGCAGACAGGCCAAAAAGATGGTGCCCTTGCAACTGGTTTTGGCAGGTGGCGGTGCCACTGATGACCCTGAAGGTGAAAAGGTACTTGAGGAAGTCAGAAAGGCTGCGGAAGACAACGAGGACGTCCATGTATTGCTTCTTCCACCTGATGCCCACAGGACTATTAATGCCTTGCAGCGGGCCTCTGATATTGTGCTTCAAAAGTCTATAAAGGAGGGCTTTGGGCTCACTGTTACAGAGGCAATGTGGAAAGGAAAACCGGTAATCGGAGGAGACACAGGTGGAATTCGTCTCCAGGTAGTAGATCACTTTACCGGTTTCAGGGTAAGAAGTCCTGAGGGCGCTGCCCTGCGCATCCGTTATCTGCTGCACCGTATGGATAGGTTGGAAGAGATGGGCGCCAGAGCAAAGCGTCTTGTTCGGGAGAATTTTCTTCTGACACGGCACCTGAGGGAATACCTTGCATTGATGATCGGTGTGCTTCACGGTCTTGAAGACAGGATAGATATGGTACAATGAAAGTCCTTTCTCCGGGACTGGACATTTTAAGGTTTTGGGATTTATTGACGGGAGGTAAAAACAGGGCCTTACTCCTTGACTATGACGGCACGCTTGCCCCTTTCAGAGTTGAGCGGGATAAGGCAGTGCCGTATTTTGGTGTAAGGAAGATCCTTGAAAAAATAATAGTTACTGGTGGTTGCAGGGTCGTTGTAATAAGCGGAAGGAGCGTTGAAGACCTCCTGCCCTTGCTGGGACTGCAAGTCATTCCTGAGATATGGGGGTCACACGGCAGGGAAAGGCTTTATGCAGACGGTACATATAAGATTTTGCCTGTTGGGGCTAAAGCAGATAAGGTCTTGAAAGAGATCCTTGATTGGGCTGGAGCATCAGGCCTGGAGTCCTGTTGTGAGTTAAAGCCCGGCTGCATTGCATTCCATGTGCGGGGTCTCGCACCAGAGAAGGCAGAGGAGATCTTGACACAGGTCCGTAGCGTCTCGTCTTCTTTGAAACAAGTGCATGGTCTTGTTCTTCATAGCTTTGACGGTGGTCTTGAGTTCAGGGCCGAGGGATGTCATAAGGGCCAAGCAGTTGAGACCATTTTTCAGGAATCAAGGTCAGATACGGTTGTTGCATATCTCGGAGATGATAGAACTGATGAGGACGCCTTTCGCGCTATAAAGGGCAGGGGTATCGGGATCTTGGTCAGGTCCGAGTTAAGGACTACGGAAGCGGATCTTTGGATAAAGCCTCCAGAGGAACTCCTGCAATTTCTTTCAGAATGGGCACGGGCATGTAACATTAGAAGACTATAATTTTGGTTACACAGAAGAAATGGAGGAATGTGTGGAAGAGCCGGGTACCAGGATAGTAGCAGTTTCAAACCGTTTGCCGATCAGCTTGGTCCATGGACCTGACGGATTGGAGATAAAGCCTGGTGCAGGTGGCCTTGTGACTGCCCTTGCTCCGGTCTTCAGGAACAGGGGAGGGGTCTGGATCGGTTGGTCCGGAGGGACTGATGATGCCGATCTTGCCGGGCTCATGGAACCAGCGTCTCGTGAGGCCGGATATAGCCTCCATCCAGTACCGCTCTCAGCCGATGAGGTCGGCGACTACTACTATGGATTCTCCAATGAGGTTATCTGGCCCCTATTCCATGATTTACAGACTCGTTGTAATTTTAGGCCCAGGTATTGGCAGCAGTACCTCAACGTCAACCGCAAATTCGCTGAAATTACAACAAAGCACAGCAGTGAGACCGATTATATATGGGTCCATGACTACCATCTCATGCATATGGCCCAGTCCCTTAAGGAGCTTGGAATAGAAAGGAACACAGGGTTTTTTCTCCACATTCCCTTTCCGCCTGCGGACATATTCATGAAATTACCATGGAGGGCTCAGATCCTCAGGGCACTCCTTGAATATGAACTGGTTGGTTTTCAGACCATGAGGGACCGCAAGAATTTTATCCAGTGCCTCCGTCATATCAGTTCGGGTATCAGGACTTCTGGAAGGGGGTCTGTTGTTACTGTTATTGTTGGAGATAAGCGGGTCAGGGTAGGTGCCTTTCCTATCAGTATTGATTACGATGCTTTTGCCCGGGATGCAGAATCTAAAGAGGTGGCCGATATGGCATGGTATCTCCACGAGGCTTTGCCGGATCGGCAGGTAATACTGGGTGTGGATCGGCTTGACTACACCAAGGGTATACCGGAGAGGCTTGAGGCCTTTAAAGACGCGCTTTCCCGCTTTCCTGAACTTCAGGGGAAGATCACCCTGGTTCAGGTCGTGGTCCCCAGCAGAGAGGAGGTCCCTGAATACCAGATGCTTAGGGCAGAGCTTTACCGTCTTGTTGGTGAAATAAATGGACAGTTTACCCAATCAGGCTGGGTGCCGATACACTATCTCTACAGGAGTCTGGACCGCTCTGAGCTTTTGGCTTATTATCGTCTGGCTGAAATCGCCATAATTACTCCGCTGAAAGACGGGATGAACCTGGTCGCAAAAGAGTACTGTGCCTGCAACCTGGAAGAAAATGGTGTGCTGATTCTCAGTGAGTTTGCAGGTGCTGCAGCCCAGTTGCATAGAGGGGCTATCATGGTTAATCCCTATGATGTTGAAGGGATGTCCAACGCCATTCATCAGGCCTTTCACATGGATCAAGCGGAAAGGCATAACAGGATGCACAGGCTTAGGGACGTAGTGCGTCACAGAAACATTTTCTGGTGGGTAAATAATTTCTTAAAGGCGGCTCTTGCCAAGGACCTTCGAGCATTTCCTGCTATTGAAGATTATGTGTTTGAGATTCCCCTTGCATCTAATTAGTGCCACTGGAAAATCTCATCTTTGGTCGAAACTGCCTTTTTGTGCGATTAGCTATTAGCAGTTAGCTATTGGCTTAACAGGCCGTTTTTATACAAGTTTTACACCTAATAGCTAATGGCTAACAGCTAATGGCTGGCATCCACCAATGCTGAAAAAATGTAAACTACAAAATGAAAGATGCCGCTGCATTATTACTTCTTATAGCTTTGAACAATACTTATAGCCGTCCTTTTAACCTCCATGGCAGAGTCGTCCAGAAAAGGGAGAACATGCTCAAGTTCTATTGACCTCATGGCACCCAGGCGCTCAAGGGCAAGGGCCCTTATCTTTGGATTGGGATCTTTGAGGAAGGAGCGATAGAGTTCCTCGTGGTTCATATGATTGTCCAGTTGGCCCAGGAGTATGAGTATGTCCAATCTCAGGGAAGGCTCCCCGCGTTCTAATTCTTTTCTATAAATTTCAACAACTTCTTTCTGCTTGTCCTTGAACCTCCACAGATTAAAGAGGATGGCCCTTTTCTGGTCCAGAGAGCAATGCTGCATCCTGTCAAGCAGAAGCCCAATTACACGGCTGTCCTTCAGATTACACAACGCACTGACTGCTACTTCCTGTATCTCTTCATCAAGGTCATAGAGACATTCAATCAGGGATAAAGCCGCTCCCATATTGCCTTCCCAGCCCAAGGCTAATACGGCACGGACTTTAACATCCGTATCAGGGTTTTTCAGGTCTGCAATTAATTTTCTGATCAGGGCATGGGGGTCATCCAGAAAGGGTCCTATTACGCTGAGGTGTAAAGCTGCCTGATCTCTTAGTTCGTCCGGCTCTTCCGGGTCGCACATAATCTCATACAATGGCCAGTAGACATCCTCTTTGGCAAAGCTTCCCAATAATAAGATAATTTCTCGTCTGAGTTTAAGCTCCCCAAGCTTGAGCACCCGCAGTAGCAAAGGTATTGCCCTATCCTTTTCAGCAATTATTAGTCCTGGATCAGATATATATTTCTTGGCCTGGGTCAGGAGACGTTCCCTGGAATCAAATGGCACTATAGATGACATGGAATAATATACTCAGCCACGCACATTAAATTCCAGATCAAAGCGGAGGTCTTTTTCTTTTGAAACCAGGGACAAGGCCAAAGTGCCTATTTCCGTTACCGTGGCCTCAAGTTGAACGGGTATCACGGTTCCGGGTTCAATTCCTGATGCCTCCATGGATGTCTGAAGGGTCGTTATGGGTTCTATGGTTTCATCCCAGTCATTGATCAGATCTCCAACACTATCATCCGGCCTGATAGTAGAAGCCAGAAAACGAAATTCCACAGGTTGTCCGACTACGAGTCCGAAAGTCCTTTCCGGAATGGAGACCGAACTGCCCTCTTCCATGCCCTGAGGAACAACACAGAGGGCCTTTATGGCTGGAGGGAGGCCGGGTACTGCCGGCCTGGCGACTTCAATCCCCATGTAGTATGAACGGGCGATACCTCCCCGGATTCTGAGTCCCCCTTCTCTGCGAACAAGGCCGTAATATGACGCACCCTGTGCGACAGCAAGATCCAGATCCGGGCTCGCAAGCTCCTTTAGTTCAGGAGATCCCTTTTCACGCAGCCATGGAGCGATAATCTCTAATATGCGCCGGCGTATAATCCGGGGCTTTAATACCCCTCCATTGAACAGGATGGCAGTGGGTCCCGGCACACCTTGGGAGGAATCGGATTTATCTGAATGGATGTCAAGAAATCTGGCGAGATGTCTGGTTATGGCAGTATCGCTCACATATGGTAGCCCCATTTCCTGGAGTCCGATTCTGGGATGATGTTGAGGCCTTTCATTGCTTTTGCAGGCAGGGAGAAAACCCTCAAGCAGCAAAGATTCCACCTGTTCTTTTCCCAGGGCGGTGCGGACCGTGCCGCCCACAAGGCCTGATCCCCGTCCTGGAATAACCACAGGGACTTCTGAAATTTCTGGATTTGCAAGGAGTTTTTCCTTTGCCATACTGGCATTATGCCAGAGTGTCTGCATCTGGAGGTAATCAAGCCTGGTACCCTTGGCTTCCAAGCCTTCGCTGAGGCGGTATGCAAGGGCAAGATCCATGTTGTCGCCTCCCAGGAGTATATGATCACCTACTGCTACCCGCTCAAGACCGAGCTCTCCGTCTTTGCTGGTGACGCTAATCAGGCTGAAATCCGTGGTGCCTCCTCCTATATCGCAAACCAGTATAAGGTCCCCTGAACCCACTTCCTCCTTCCAGCTATCCCGGCGTGCATGGAGCCAGGCATAAAAGGCCGCCTGAGGCTCTTCCAGCAGTGTAATGTTATCAAAGCCTGCTGAGCTTGCGGCCTTTACTGTGAGTTCTCTGGCCACTGCATCAAAGGATGCGGGAATCGTAAGATAGATAACCTGCTCTTCCAGCCGGTCTTTGCCTTCTTTGGCAACAGTCTGGTTCCATGCCGCCTTAAGGTGGCGCAGGTATGAGGCCGAGGCCACAATTGGGGAGAGTTTTTGCACATCTTCCGGGGCGTCTGCGGGCAGAATCGGGGCAGTGCGATCCACCCCGGTATGACATAGCCAGCTCTTGGCAGATACAACAAGCCTCCCAGGGACCTCTGCTCCTCTGGACTTGGCATAGGTCCCGACTACCCGGTCACCAAACGGATTCCATGACATTGTTAGTCTTCCCCCCTGCTTTTCCTGATCAGTGGGGAGATAGATAAAGGAGGGGAGAAGGTCCTTTTCCCCGACTTCTCCAGGGGCTACAAGCTGAGGTACCTGAAAGATGTTTATTGTGCCTGTCGTGAGGTCATGTTCTTCCTGGGTGTCTATGTAAGAAAGGACACAGTTGGTAGTACCAAGGTCTATGCCGACAATGTATCGGGATTCACTCACGGTATCTCTACTTCAGCAGGTGCCAGGACGTCGGTCTTCTCCTTTGCTGTCCATTCGGGCAAGTGTACTTCAGTGAACTTCCACCCGCAGTGGCGGAGTGTTCCTTTAAAAGGGGGATTGCCCTGGATATTGCCTATGAGTTTGATCCGGGTAGGGTCAAAATCCTCCTCTATTTCCACCTGGCTTCCCTCGGCGGCCTTAAGCACGGGCGAGAGCCCAAAAACTTCCTTTAATGCGGCTTTGCACCCACGATGGACCTCCCTGACTGCAGCACCTATTTGGGCATCGTCATAGGGCTCTATGTCCTCCTGCAGGAAGTCAATAAGCCTGCCTTCCCGTTGGAGCAAGCCCAAAGTCTGGACTATAGCGATCTCCGAGGCATGAGGAATTTGGTTAGATTTGTCCGGAGGCGGTGCTGTTTCGGGGCCTGTTGTGATTTCCTCTTCTGCTTTGGGCTCGACAATTTGTTCCTCTTCCAAAGACAGAGTAATTCCTTTCGTCCACGATCTTGCTATGAGATAGAAGATCAGGCCAATTGCAGGCGGGGCCCCCAGAAGGGCAGGGCCGATCCAGTTATTCATAAGAGTGGGATCAAAATAGACTGCCGCGCCTGCCAGACCGGTCAGACTGCCGAAACACAAAAGTGAGCTTACAAGTATATTTCTGTGAAGATTGCTATTTTTCATAATTCAATCACCAAATCACTAAATCACTAAATCACCAAATTCCTAGTGTCCCCAGTCCATTTTTAGAATATTTTCCCTGGCGTTGACTTTTTTGATTCGCACCTTGACTTGTTGGTCCCAGGAGTACCTCTGTCCCGGTATTATCGGAAGTTCCACAGTCAGAAGATAATCCGAAAGTACGGCAAGTATCTTGTGGTGACATGTTTCCAGTATCCAGGCGTCAAGTGGTGTATCTTTCCTTTTTTCCAGATGTTTCAGCAGCCAGTAACGGGTCCTTGCCTGGCGTACTGCAGCAGCAGCATTAAGGCCCTGTTGGAGGTATATGGCAAATTTTATCAGGTCCTCTTTTGCGTGAAGTGGTTTGCCTTCTGCAAGCATGTATGTAATCTGCTGCTGCATAAGGAGATCAAGCCCACGTCTTAATGGCGAAGTTATAGTGGTGTATACATCAAGACCAAGACCGTGATGTATGTCAGGCTCAGTCCCCAGATTACCTTTACTGATGAGTCTTCTTTGCCTGAAATTAGCCAACAGATCTGTTTCGTTCCCGGAGATAATGCGGTCCCTTGGTGGAGGTTGGCTTCGGTAAAGTGCCGGAATGGCATGATTCCTTAAAAATTGGGCTGCTACAAGATTTGCCAGAATCATGCACTCTGCTATAAGAAAACGGCCTGGTCCGGGTTGAGAGAGCTCTACTTCTACCTCTCCAGCCTCATCAACCTGTATGATAAGTTCGGGGATGGGCAGAGGAAGGGCGCCGTCTTCAATTCTTCTGGTCTGGCGGGCCACGCAGAGTTCATAGAGAGTGTGAAATAGATGTCCTTCTGCTATTCTTGCCTCAGCCTCCTCATATGTGAGGCGCTCTTTAACATTGATTACGCTACGGACTATTCGCTGGGAGAGGATGTTTCCTTTCGGGTCCAAATATATAAAAAAGGATAGCGTCCTGCGACCTGTTCCCATCTCAAGGCTCCAAGCCCCCTGGGAAAGTATTTCAGGAAGCATTGAGATTTTACGGTTCGGCAAATAAATGGTTGTTCCCCTCTGGATTGAGTCTTTAAATAAAGGGGTGTCGTGCTCTACCTGGAGCCCGATGTCGGTTATGTGAACACCGACTTCCCATTCATTATTGACCTTTCTAAAGCTCAATGCGTCATCAAGATCCAGGCTTTCCGGTCCATCTATGGTAAAAGTATGAAGTCCGGTCAGGTCCTCCCGGCCTTCTTTTTTTGTATCTACCGGGAATTCAGCCAGTGCTTCCGCCTGTTTGATGACCGCTTTGGAAAACTCGGTGTCTATTTCATATCTAAGCAACTCAAGATTTTCTTCTTCATCCCATATTTTTGCCTTGATAAGGGTGTTAAAGGGGGCTGTGGGACTGCTAAGGCCTGCTTGTCTGAACAGTTCGCGAACCAAAACGGCTTGCTCTGACTCGTCTCCGCTTATACAGAAGTCCTTGATATTTGATATCCAGAACGAAATATCCGGGTCATCAAGCTCAATAATGGCCTTTTCCTTTTTTAGTGGGTTGTCTGACCACAGGTCCTCAAGCCACTGGCTTCCCCTGATAAGTCGTGCAAAACGTTCTGCCTCTCTGACACGTTGATCCAGAATTCGCTTGACTGCCTCAGGAGATTGGACTTTTATCATCCCCTCTCTGAATTTGAAATACGTATGATCGTCTATTACCGCTCGAATAAAGGCGGCCTCATGGTCGGGCTCCACTGTCTGTTCAAATGCCAGTTCAGCCAGTTTCCCCGGAGACCAGAGTGCCTGTTCGTCTTGAACCAGTTCCCAGAGTTCAGGGATGTTGATTTTTTCTTTCAGTGCCTCTCTGCGGGCATAAATTTCGTATAGTTTCTTAATACGGATATCTCTTGCTTTAGCAGATAATTGCTGTGTAGATACGTGGATAAAACGGCTGGAGGCGAGGTTGATTTCTCTCCCAAGATGGGTCAGTAAGTGATATCTGGCTCCCTTCTTAGCGATACATTGAGCGCAGATAAAACGCTGGCCTTCCAGGAATTCAACTACCTGGCTAGTTGATATTTTCATTTGGCATAACCGTTCACACTTTTTGGCAGGGAGCGAATAACTACCATCCAGCCGGAAATCAGGGAAGGAGATTCTTGAGTTCGTCAACGGCCTGGTTAAGGCCATAGTCTGCCAGTTGGGCGGCAGTAAGCCAGCGTAAGCCTGTTTTCCTGTACAGCCCGGCTTTCAGGAGATTTTCCATTAATGCCTGTTGTGTCTCATCAAACGTATTACGCCAAAGTGTTGCTCCGTCTGAAACCCGGATTATTTGGAGGGTAAAGGCCACAGAGGCAGGCCTTTTGACCGAATACTCTCCGCCTATGCGATCTTCAAACCTGAAGAGCTTGCTGTACAATACGGCATCTACTTTGAGTTCCTCGCCAAATGCCTGGATCAACCGGAGCTCGGAAGCCTTTATATCTGTGGCTAACAGGGCATTC
>WTCF01000025.1 GCA_013138705.1 Deltaproteobacteria bacterium | reverse complement strand
GGTTTTTTTGATATTACCCTGGTGTTCGGCAAGTTTTTTTTCAAGATATTCCTGTTCAAATAAGGCCTTTGCTTCCCTGAAGTCCTGGCAACTCAGCCAAGCAGGCTCTGAAATCGAGAAGCTAGTCTGTGTCTCAGTAGCGGCCCCGAGGTCCTTACGAAAAGATGGGGGCAGATCATCTATTGTAATCTCCGGCCCTTTGGTCAAAATTACAAGCCGTTCTATCATATTGCGCAACTCTCTCACATTTCCCGGCCAGTCGTATGCCATAAATGCCTCAATTACTTCCTGGTTTGCCCTTTTCTTGGGACCATGGGCGGTGTTCCCTGTAAATTCGCTCAGAAAGCCTTCTGTAAGAAGAAAGATGTCGTCTTTGCGCTCCCTGAGGGGTGAGACCTCTATAGGTATCACGTTTAGCCTGTAGTAAAGGTCTTCCCGGAAATGCCCTTTCTTTATCTCTTTTTCAAGGTCTTTGTTTGTAGCTGCCATGATGCGCACGTCTATCGTTATGGTCTTGCTCCCACCGACCCGCTCGAACCTCTGCTCCTGGAGTATTCGCAGGATTTTCGCCTGGGTCTTAAGGCTCATGTCCGTGATTTCATCCAGGAACAGGGTCCCTTCGTTTGCAAGGTCAAATTTCCCCCTTTTCATCGTAGTTGCACCGGTGAAGGCCCCTTTCTCATGTCCAAACAACTCGCTCTCAATGAGCTCTTCGGGTATTGCAGCGCAATTGACTTCTATGAGTGGTTTCCGGTTCCGCTTGCTCATTCGATGAATAGTCTGGGCCACGAGTTCCTTGCCCGTTCCGTTTTCCCCCTGGATCAGTATCCACGCATCAGTAGGGGCAACAATAGCGAGCTGTTCCTTGAGCCTTCTCATGGCAGGGCTTTTACCAATGAGTTCTCGTCTTTCCCCGGCTTTTTGCCTTAAAAAGACATTTTCTTCCCGAAGGTCGTGATATTTGAGGGCATTCTGGATCGTGAGAAGCAAATGTTCATAGGAAAGGGGCTTTTCTATAAAGTCATAGGCCCCCAGCCTGGTGGCCTTTACAGCCGTTTCAATAGTTCCGTGGCCGGACATGATTACTGCCGGGATAAACGGCCAGTCGGCCTTTATGTGTTTCAATACTTCCAGGCCGTCCATGCCCGGCATCCAGACATCCAGCAGGACAAGATCCGGAAGGTCCTCTCCCATGATCTTAAGGGACGTCTCTCCGTCCGGTGAGGTCTGTACGTCAAATCCCTCGTCTTCAAGGATATCCGTCACAGATTGAAGGATTGATTCTTCGTCATCTACTACAAGTATCTTTTTCTTTACCATGGCAAAAATTGGCATCCTTCATTCGCCGGTTTACACTTATTCCCAAAAAGAGTGTATTATCGATCCGATTGATTCTAGTTAATAGGGAAAAATAATACAAATCTAGCCCCGCTGGGAATATTATCTTCCACCAGTATGCGTCCATTATGGTCCGCTACAATAGAGTTTACAATTGCAAGCCCAAGACCTGTACCCCCTTTTCTTTTAGAAAAATAAGGTTCAAAGAGCCTTGGAAGGTCCTCAGGGGGAATACCCGGTCCTGTGTCGGACACACCAAGACATATTTCATTCCCGTCAGTGTTATATGTTATCTGAATGTCTATTTTACCACCATCAGGCATGGAGGCTACCGCGTTGTCCAGAAGGTTGATAAGGGCCCTCTTTATCTGGTTAGAGTCCAACAAGGCATCCGGCAACCCTTCCTGCACATCCAGTTTAAATTCAACTTTTGGATGTCCATCCCTATAAAGTGCAAGTACGTCATCTGCCAAATCGTCCAGCCTCGTGGGGCGAAGTCTGGGGACCGGCATCCTGGCAAAGTTGGAAAATTCATCTACAAGGTGTTTAAGTTCTTTTGCCTGGCTTATGATCGTATTTGTACATTTGTCAAAAACAACCCTGGCTTCGTCATCCAGCTTGTCAAGATATTTCTTGCGCAGCCTTTGTGCTGAGAGCTGTATGGGAGTTAATGGATTCTTGACCTCATGTGCGATGCGCCTGGCTACCTCGCGCCAAGCAGCGAGGCGCTGAATCTTCTCAAGCTCTGTCAGGTCATCAAAGACTATGACTACTCCGAGAGATCTTTCATCCTGGTCTCTTAATATGGTAAAGCTTGCCAGGAGAGAAAGGGTCTTTTCTTTTATTTCCATGCGAATCGGACGTTGAAGCGTGCCTTTTGGAGAAAGGCTGAGTTCCTGCCTGATTTCCTCAAATTCCTTGGCCTGATCCTTTGTCAGGAGCTGAAGATACGGCTTCCCGATTACCTGATCCGAGGACATATCCAGAATGCTCGCAGCTGATTTGTTCATAAGAGTGACGGCACCCTGTCTGTCTATGGATATTACTCCTGCTGTTACGTTCTGTAGGATAATCTCAATATAGCGCCGGCGTTGTTCCAGTTCGCCATAGCTCTTTCGAAGCTGTCTTGAGGTCTCTTCAGTCCTGCGTCTGGCTTCCTTAAGGTCCTGGGTCATGATATTAAATGCCCGCACCAGAGAACTGAGTTCATCATTACCTTTAGCTTCAAGGCTGAAATCCAGGTCTCCTAGTGCTACACGGTGGGTGGCCTCAGCAATCATCTGAACAGGCTCTGTAATGCTCTTGGCAAGACGGAATCCAAACCATATGGAAACAAAAATAATCAGGAAAGTAATCAGACAAAGGGTAATTAACAGAGAACCCTTAATTGGGTTCTGAAACAGCCGCAACTGTCGATAGTCCTCATAACCCGAGCGAATATCATCTAGCAGGTAACTCATATCCTGGGGCATCAGGTGTCCCAAAACTAATACAGCCTGAACACTGTCATCTGCATTTCTTAAGGGGCGTAAGATCCGGATGAGTTCACCGCCCTCCAGAGAGACACTGTGCACTAGTGAGTCCTTGCTTTCAAAGACCTGATCCAGCACAGAGGGAGGAATACTTGGTGGCATATCCACAAGCGGTAGCCATATCTTAACAAAAAGCTCTTTATGGGATGAATTTATTACCTCTATGGAATTAAAGCGGATTGCGCTGCCGGAACCTTGAGCACCAGGTAAGAGTAATGTTGGATTCACTAGCTGTTCTACGCATACCCTGTTTATTGTATTGTCCTCTTCAATACACCTCAGGCTCAGGAGTCTCTCCATCTCTTGTGACAGGTGCTGCAACTCAGTAACCTGGCCTTCATAATATGTTCTTCCTATTGTCAGAGCATTATCAAGGGACCTTTCCACCTTTATGTTGAACCAGTAGCCGATGCTGGTCTGGAGAAATTGGAAGGAGACCAGAAAGAGCAGTATCGTAGGAATAAGGGATAGAGAGACAAAGGCTATTACGAGTTTGGTCCTGAGCTTGGCTCCCGGTAAGTTTTTTCTGTCTTCGAATACCAGTTTGACCAAATTACGTACTACAAGAAAACCTAAAAGCAGGATAAGGAGAATATTAAGGTTGATTACTGCGAAGATGAGTACATTGCTACTTGTCGATAATGGACTGAAACCGGAGATCAGATGATACTCGGCCAAGGACAGCAGGGCAATAAGAACCCCTGCTGCTATCATGATGATTCGTTCGATTCTTCGTTTTCTAGCTTCGCTAGTAGTTAAAGCGGATTTCATACCATTCAGTCTGGCAACCCCACGAGGAAAACAGGTCCAAAAGGCCTTTAAAAGGTAGGGACGATGTTGCTTCTTCCATCTTCGCCCGTACCCGCAATGTATAGGTCTTTCCCCGAGGTATCTCGGACAAAGAAATTATCGAGACGTCGTTAATCTCAAAAGCAAGCTTTCTTGCTTCTTCTAAGGTCCTCACACTGACTACCCTGGGGGAATCCGGACCAAATGAAACCCTGTACTCCCCTTTGAGATTGTCATAGGTAAGTGTTCTTAATATGAAGAGCCGGGAGAGCCTTTTTTTCATCAGAAAACGGGGTGCTTGTAGCTCTACTTCGTAGATATAACGTACTATAATCCCGCTTTCTAATGCAATTTGCACATACGGGGGACACCCGTTTTTGAGGGAAAAGTA
>WTCF01000140.1 GCA_013138705.1 Deltaproteobacteria bacterium | reverse complement strand
TTACTATTGGGAGGAGAGAACGTAAGGCTTCATTTACAGAATCGTGGTCAGGAAAATATTGAACCACATCAGGATCGATAACAATAACGTTTGTCCCCTCAGCGTATCTTTTTGCATATTTACCTCTGTTAAAATACGATTCTTGTGGGAGACACCAATTGAGGTAAATCGTTCCTCATTTTCGGAATGAAGAGGGTCATGAATTGTCAGCGAAAGAAAATCTTTAAAAACGGTACTTGCCTCATCAAAGGTAATACCATGTTTTTGCTCATTACCCTTGCCTTGGCCGCTGGAAGAGACCGCATAAGCAGATAGTCGATCGTAGTAATAGTAGTGGCGCACAGGAAAGCCTGAATTCGAGAGTGCTCGGCAAGACAAAATACGTCCACGGCAGCTTGTACGAAAGGCTCACGCTCAAGCAGTACATCAAGCACGACGTTCGTATCTACGATCACTCTCAAAGGTATTTCTTCCGAAGATGCAACTTGTAATCATCTTCTGAGACGTCTTGTCCCTTCAGAATACCGACGAGTGACGCCGTAGTCGGAGGCAGGGGCTTTTCTGGAATCGGTCGCGAATTTAGGGACTCGATAAATTCGGCTACCATGCGAGATACAGACTTCCCACGGCACTTTGCCTCTATCTTGGCCTTCCGCACAACAGTCTCATCCATTCGCAATGTCAATTTAACATTCATGACGTATATCATAACCTCTTATGTACGTCAAAGTCAAGTGCTTTCTCTGCGAACGTTACGGGCAACTGGCGCGCCAATAAAGAAGACTGATAGGCCGCCGGGGATCTTCGCGTTCAGTTCACCTAATGATTATCTACCTGATTTTATTAGTTAATTTTCTTCACTATTTTCTTTCATTTTTTTAGGCTTTGCAGGTGTGCTGTTCCAAATAGTTGGTTCAGTAAAGCGTTTCCAGCCCCATTTAAGAATACCGACAAGGGTGAATGATATCCATAGTGCCCAAATGAGCATTGCGACTCGGTATGCAAACATTGGGACCGAAAACACCCATGCCCGAGGGAGGGTATTGTCACTCATGTCCTGATACCATCTTAAAAGAGAACTGTTTGAACCGTTTCCGACGATGTTCATGTCAGGGTGGCCAAGCAACCCATGTGAAATTGCATATACTAGAGAACCCATAGCCAAAACGGTTAAAAACCCTATAATGAGCTGTACCGTATTAAATTGTCTCTTATCAAGATTTGCGGCTTTTTCTCGCAAATCAAGAGCAATCAGCCATCCGACTACGAGAAGGCAGGCCCCGAGGTTGCTCATGGACATCCCTATCCCCAGTAAGATCCAGTGATAAAATTTGAGAGGTGTCAGACCTGTTCGAGAAAGGCCAAAGGCTATAAGGACAATGACTAAGAGAACCGACCAGAAAAGAACAGCTGGTCCTACAAGTTGTTCACCGCCAATAAATAACGGCCAGCGACTAGGTGGCAAAAAGAGATCAGTACTGACATTTACACTTTGGGTTCCGAGATCGATTTCTGACGTTTTGAATAATGAGGTGATTCCGCTAAGGTCACTCCATTGAAGCTCGATCTCTTGCCGGCCCGGGATGATAGGCAGAGGTACATTTCTTCCCTCCTGACGAATCGGCTGGATTTTTCCACCAATTTTTACTTCTTGAAGTTCTACGTCTGGAGGCAGTAAAATCGTGTGCTGCCCGCCCTGGCTGCTTTTTATTGTAAGTGACAGTTTAGAATGGGTTGTCCGCCGACCGGGTCGTAATTCAAGATAACTTTTTTCAATAGTCATTGTTTGGCCCCCAACTCCGGCAGGACGGGTAATGTGAAGGGTAACCTTTTCACCCGGCCAGGGGTGCCAAGTCGGGTACCATCTGTTGCCGGTTTTATGAAGGATTACGGGAACGCCATCTGTTTCCAAATGATATATTGGGCTGATATCGACTCTCCATATTTCAGTCCATTCATTGGTTTTTGAATGGCTCAATAATATTGAGTCAGAAGGCTCTAAAAAAGATTCCCACTGCATGTGAGATTGGTCGGACCTTAAGTTAATTTGGGCAATACCGTCTTTAACCCGAATTCCTTCCGAGGTAACCGACTCTCCAGGAAGGAGGGGAATATCCATAACTATCGCTGATCCTTTCGGACTTATTCGCTTAACCGAGGTCTCAACTTTCCAGACGAGGCCTAATAGTATATTTCGCTCTATCAGGGCAAATGAAGGGAGGACACCGGTTTCAAGAATCTCTGTCTTTTTGTCCGGTTGTTCAATAATTCTTTTGAATTGTAATTGGGAATCAAAAGAACCATCAGGGTGAACACCATCTACAGACCAGCCACTTGCGGTTATTTTCGCATGATGGGGTTTTAAAGGAAATGGCAGTTGCAAAGTGTTCTGCTTTCGGATTAAACCGTCGAGTTTCAGAGTGTGCTTGCCGGCCGGCACCATGACCCACAAACATTCATTTGACCGAAAGAGCCCCTGTGCAGGGTTATCGTCCACCATAACCTGTTGGGGCAGCCAATGTTGAACATGGCTAGGCAGGGGAACCGCCGTATCAATTTGCGTATTGATGTTGGCAACGATAGAAAGTTTTTTCTGCGCCTCTTACACTATCCTTAAAAACGCCTACTGCTTTTCTCGCCGCCTTCCGGTCCACACTGACCTTTTCCTCGGTTTCCCTTTGCGCTGGTTCTAAGACCGTTTGTGGATACCGAGAATGATCTGTCATAAACGCCCACGGTTTTGCCAGTTGCGGGTAAATTCCGACCCGGAGAGCTTGGATTGAGTAAGGTATAACGATAAGTATCAGACCGAGAAATGCCATTAACTGATAGATTTTGACAGCCTTTTTAAGGCGGCCTTCAGGCAGGTGTTTAAGCAGGGCAAAACCTACAAGCGCTTTAACTCAGACCGGGAAAGCGATGCCATTTTTCGCTTTTACCCAGGTATCATTAAATATATCTTTAGCGTAAGATCGGTTAGCTTTCCCGGCTGGTTAAGCGCAGCGATATCCATCTGAATCCGGTCAGGGCCGGTGTGGTGAAGAGTCTTGGCAAGCTTGACCGGTACCGGTGGTCCGGGCACAGTCCCCCAGATCCCCGTCCCCCAGATCCCCGTCCCGGACCAATGGAATATTGGATGATATGCGTGAATTAACTCCTCCAGGGGCCAAAACATTTATTTTTCCCTCTTTTTCACGACACATTGAAAAAACCTCTTGACCTGCAACTTCCAATAGTGTTACAGAAATTATTATAGTATTACAGAAATTATTATGTGGTGCTTGGGAGTGCCGTTTCAATCCAAATCGCAAAAAGCGATTTCCTGTCAGCTATCAGGGAGTATGTTCCTATGGCTCGAAAACCTACTGAAGAATTAAAAAAAAGGAGCCAGGGGTTAGGGAGGGAAGCGATCGAGCGCAGGCGGGCGGAGGGGCCTCTTTACTCCGTGCAACTAGCTGAGGAAAGCATTTTCCAGGCCATTGGTCACCCAGCCTTCATCCTGGATCCTGAGCACCGAGTGCTGGCAGCCAACCGTGCCTCAGTGAAAGCAACGGGATGGCCGGAAGAGGAACTGCGGCGCAAAAAATGTTACGAGGTCTTTCACCGCACCGGCTCACCTCCTGAAGGCTGTCCCATGGAGAAGATGCTGACATCCGGTCATCTGGAGACAGGCGAGATGGAAGTGGAAGCACTTGGTGGCATATTTTTGGTTTCCTGCACCCCGGTCGTTGATGAAACAGGTTGTCTCCAGCGAATTATACACATAGCCACCGACATTACCGAATGGAAGCGCACAGAGGAGGCTTTGAGAAAGAGCGAACAGGAGAAAGAGGCCATTCTGAACAGCATGTCAGAGGCTGTGGTGTATCAAGACACGGAACACCGGATCGTGTGGGCAAACAGAGTGGCGGGCAGATCGGCTGGCTTGACTCCTGAGGAATTGGTGGGACGTCATTGTTACGAAATATGGCACCAGCGTAGCAAGCCCTGTCCAGGTTGTCCTGTTAAGAAAACCTATGAAACAGGACAACCAGAGAAAGCAGAAATGACTACCCCGGATGGGCGAGTGTGGGTCGTCAGAGGCTATCCGGTTCGGGATGAAAATGACGACATTGCGGGTGCAGTCGAGGTCGCACTGGAGATTACCGAGCGCAAACGGGCGGAGGAAGAAAAAAAGAAACTTGCAGCCCAACTCCAGCAGGCCCACAAGATGGAGGCCATCGGCACATTAGCCGGCGGCATTGCCCATGACTTTAATAACGTGCTCATGGGTATCCAGGGAAACGTCTCCTTAATGCTTGTGTATATAGATTCCACGCACCCCCATTATGAACGGCTAAAAAAGATCGAAAACCAGGTTCAAAGCGGAGCCAGACTAACCTCACAGCTCCTTGGATATGCCAGGAAAGGAAGATATCAGGTCAAGCCCATCAACCTGAACCAAGCAGTGTCAGAGATCTCAAACACCTTTAGCAGGATCAGAAAGGATACTACGATTTATCGAGAGCTTGCCGAAAATTTATTTTCCATAGAGGCAGACCAAGGGCAGATCGAGCAGGTGCTTTTGAATCTCTTTATAAATGCCGGGGATGCCATGCCTGGTGGTGGAGATCTTATCTTGAAGACAATGAATACTACCCACGAGGATATGAAGGTCAAGCTCTATGATCCGAAACCAGGCAACTATGTCCTGTTAAAGATTACTGACACAGGCACAGGCATGGACGAAAAGACCGTGGAGCACGTCTTTGATCCGTTCTTTACCACCAAGGAGATGGGTAGGGGCACTGGACTTGGGTTAGCCTCTGCCTACGGCATTATCAAGAGCCACAGGGGATATATTGATGTTGAATCTCAGAAGGGTCGTGGAACCACTTTTACCATTTATTTGCCGGTGTCAGAGAAAAAGGTCGAAAAAACTGTTGAGGCAGCCAAGCAAA